>CAZCON010000128.1:0-5183 GCA_964500085.1 uncultured Lachnospiraceae bacterium | reverse complement strand
CGTGCGGCCTTTACGGCAGTTGCTTCCGCAGAAAGCGGATACAAATCTTTTAAAACCTCCGGAGAAATCACTTCTCGAATACGTGTAAAACTCATAACATTTCCTTTCCGGACATCCGAAACTTTCGTGTGTCATCTGTGAGATAAAGCACTAAAAAATGTATAAGTGCCATTTTTGCATACAAAAGGTATTATAGAACTTGTGCGGAAGAGTGTCAATAGGCGTATTGCGGAATATTTTCGGTTATGATACAATCATGGCAGAAGGAAAAGGTGTTTTACAGTTCTATGCGGGCAGTACCGGAGAGTACGATGCACTGTATTTAAAGTGGAGGGCTTACTATATGCGGATGTATGATTTGATTATGAAAAAGAAGCACGGAGAAGCATTATCGGAGCAGGAGCTCTGCTATCTGGTGCAGGGCTATACAAGAGAGGAAATTCCTGATTATCAGATGGCAGCTTTTTTGATGGCGGTCTGTTTTCAGGGAATGAATGAAGCAGAGACGCTTGCACTTACCATGGCAATGGCAAAAAGCGGTGAAATGCTTGATTTGTCTGCAATTCATGGAAAAAAGGCAGACAAGCACAGCACCGGCGGAGTTGGCGACAAAACCTCTCTGATTGTCGGACCAATGGTAGCCTCGCTGGGAGTGCCGGTTGCGAAGATGTCGGGCAGGGGACTCGGACATACCGGCGGTACAATTGATAAGCTGGAGAGTTTTCCGGGCTTTTCCGTGTCGATTTCAAATGAACAGTTTATAGAGAATGTAAACCGGATGAAGATTGCAATTATTGGACAGACGGCAAATCTTGCGCCGGCAGATAAAAAGCTGTATGCATTGCGGGATGTCACTGCCACGGTGGATCAGCGATCCCTGATTGCCAGCAGTATTATGAGTAAAAAGCTGGCGGCAGGCTCGGATGTGATTGTACTGGATGTCAAGGTGGGAAGCGGAGCGTTCATGAAGTGCTACGAGGACGCAAGAAAGCTGGCAGAAACAATGGTAACAATCGGAATTGGTGCAGGACGTAAAACCTATGCCGTGATTTCTGACATGAACCAGCCGTTAGGCTATGCAGTAGGTAATATTTTAGAGGTGAAGGAGGCAATTGAAGCATTAAACGGCAGAGCACCGGAGGATTTACGGGCTGCATGCCGGACGCTGGCAGCGTATATGCTGCTTGGAGCAGGAAGAGTAAGGGAAATTGCAGAGGCAGAAGCGTTGCTGCAGGAGAGTATAGAGAGTGGAGCAGCACTGAAAAAACTGGCAGAGCTTGTGAAAGCACAGGGGGGAGATGAACGGTATGTGTATGAGCCGGATCGCTTTCCGCAGGCATCACTTACCTGTGAGCTAAAGGCAGCAGAGGGCGGGTATGTGGCAGCCATGAATACCGAGGAAATAGGTCTTGCAGCTCTGATACTTGGTGGCGGCAGAGAAACAAAGGAAAGTAAAATTGATCTGACGGTAGGAATTGTTTTTCGGAAAAAAATAGGCGACAAGGTGGTACCCGGAGAGACTCTTGCGGTACTGCATGCCAATGCTGAGGAAAAGCTGCAGACAGCGATGAGCCGCCTGACGGCCGCAATTACGATACAAACAGAGCACTGCGAAGCCCCGCAGCACATTTTAGGTGTTGTGGATATGACATAGTTTGAAAAAGTCTGAATATCCTGTATTAAACAAGCAATTCGGAGTAATTATGAAACATTGTTTCAGGAAAACATTACCTGCAACGGGAAGAAGACGTTGGAGTGCGCGTGTAATGGCGGGAGTCTTTTCTGCCCTGCTTTTGACAGCCGGCTTGTTCCGGAACGGGAGCGTTATTGCCGTATTGGCAGCAGAAACGGCAGCAAATCACACGGAAGGACTTTCTGTCACCTCGGAATCCGTGTTTTTGATGGAGCTCGGAACTAAAACGGTGCTTGCTGAAAAAAATGCAGATACCGCAAGACCGATTGCCAGTGTAACAAAAATCATGACGCTTCTGTTGATTTTTGAAGCGATTGATTCCGGAAAAATAAAGCTGACCGATACGGTAACGGTAAGTGAATATGCGGCATCGATGGGCGGTTCGCAGGTGTTTCTGGAGGCAGGGGAAACGCAGAATGTGGATACCATGATAAAGTGTATCAGCATCTCCAGCGCAAATGATGCCTGTGTGGCTATGGCGGAGCATCTGGCAGGAAGCGAGGCGGCTTTTGTGGAACGGATGAATGCAAGAGCAAAGGAGCTTGGTATGCAGAACACAGCCTTTCAGAACTGTTGCGGACTGGATGTGACAGGGCATGTTTCCTCGGCAAAGGATGTGGCGTTAATGTCTGCGGAGCTGATGAAAAATCATCCTGCGATAACGAAATATACGACTACCTGGATGGACACCATTCAGCACCGTACCAGACGCGGTACCAGTGAATTTGGTCTTGCAAATACGAACAAGCTGATAAAACAGTACAACGGTATTACCGGCTTAAAAACGGGTTCAACAGATGCGGCAAAATATTGTCTTTCTGCTACGGCGGAGCGCAACGGTGTCAAACTGGTGGCGGTAGTGCTTGCTGCGCCGGACACGAAAACGCGCTTTCGGGAAGCGGCAGCCCTTCTGGATTACGGCTTTGCCGTGTGTACGGTATATCAGGATGCAGGAAGTGACTTCGCACCGGCAACCATTCCGGTAAAGCAGGGACAAAAGGAAACGGTTTCGGTAAAGCTCAAAGAACCGTTTTATTATGTATTTACCGGCGGCGAGGATTTGTCGTCCGTAACGAAGGAGGCTGTATGGAAGGAAGAGATAAGGGCACCGCTAAAAGCAGGAGATGTCGTGGGAGAATACCGTTACAGTCTGAACGGAAAAGAGCTTGGAAGTGTAACGATTGTCTGTAATGAAGAAATAGAAAAAATAAGCTTCGGTTTTAGTTTCCAACAGTGTAAAAAACTGTTTTTCCGTGAGTGCAAGACAGAGTAAAATGCAAAATTATCTCATTTTTTTTTAATGTATTTACAAAAGTAAAAAAATAGGGTATAATGTATTTGCAAAAGCGATAATTGCTATAAGCTGATACCAAGGTTAAACGCTCAATGTGTCATGGATATTTGAAGGACTCGCTGGGCGGCTGTCACGCAGATGGAGAAAATGCAAGAAAAACAAAAAGGAGAAAAGTCATGAAAACAATCGGAAGTAAAATAGTAACGATTTTGGCGACCTTTGTTATTTTTGTCCTGATATCCAATGTATTCAGTATTTGGTCTTTGAATCAGGTAAGCGAAAGTAACAAGACGGTAAGTGATGTTTATCTTGTAAAGGTAACAGAGCTTGGTGAAATGTCAAGGGATTATCAGACGGTTCAGAAGTATTTGTATTCCCATCTCTGTTCCTTTGTCGATACGGAGAAGGCGGCTGTTGAGACGCAAATCGAAGCAAGCCGTGCAAGTCTTACTGCAAATGTGAATGAGTATGGCTCCTATGTCAGGTCAGATGAGTCGGATTATGAGGTGTTTGAAAAGCTTGTGGCAGATTTAACAAGTTATTTCGAGGTGTATGAGGGAATTATCGAGCTGAGTCGTTCCGGCGATAATTATACCGCATACAACAGAACCAGTGCAGACCTTTCCGTGCTTTCAGAGGAAGTGGAACACGGGATTGAAACCTTAATTGACATGAATTCCGCAGCAGTAGAGGATGCAAAAGCAAAGCAGCAGGATACGATGAACGGCTCTTACATAGTGGTTGGTGTGTCCATTACGCTTCTGATTGCGCTTACCGCATTCGCTATGACAATTCTTACGGTTAGTATTACAAAGCCGCTCCGTGATACAACAAAGAGTCTGAATCAGATGATTGATAATATCAAGAAGGGCGAAGGAGATCTGACAGTTCGAATGAAGGCTAAGTCCAAGGATGAGGTGGGGCAGCTTGAAAAGGGCATCAACAGCCTGCTGGAAAGCCTGCAGCAGATTATGCTTCAGGTACGTACTTATTCTGAGGATTTGAAGCTGAGCGTAGATTCGGTATTCCGTCAGGTTGGAAATGCCAATGAAAATGTAAACGATACATCGGCATCCATGGAGGAGCTTTCTGCAAGTATGGAGGCTGCGACCAGCACCACCGTATCCCTGTCCGGACAGGCGAGCGGAATCAATCAGGAAATGCAGGATATGAATCGGGAGGCACAGCAGGGCTCCGATTATGCAAAGAATATTAAGAATAATGCAGACAAAATGAAGTCGGATGCCATGGACAGTAAGAATAAGACGCTCAGGCTGATTGAAGAAATCAAGGAAAATTTGTCAGAGGCAATTCAGAATAGCACCAAGGTTGAAATGATTAATGATTTGACAAATGAGATTCTTGAAATTTCCGAACAGACGAATCTCCTTTCCTTAAATGCCTCTATTGAGGCGGCAAGAGCAGGTGAGGCAGGAAAGGGCTTTGCGGTAGTCGCAAATGAAATCAGGGCACTTGCTGACAGCAGCCACAATACTGCAAATAAGATTCAGGAAATCAGTGTGATGGTAACGGATGCCGTGAATGAGCTCAGCTCCAACGCAAACAATATGATTGCGTTTGTTAATACGGATGTCATGAAGGATTACGATATGCTGGTGCGTACAGTTGATCAGTACAGTACAGATGCAAATTCCTTTGATGAAATTCTGTCGAAGTTCTATACGAATACGGATCAGCTGTCCGGAACCATGACAGTGATGGCAGACTCCATTCACCAGATTGCTGTTACCATTGAAGAAAGCAGTAAGGCAATTGAAAATGTGGCTCAGAATTCAACAGAGCTTGTGGAAAGCATGGGAACCATCAATGAAAACATGGAAAAGAACAGTGAAATCAGTAATACCCTGCAGGTTCAGGTGCAAACCTTTAAGAATCTATAAAACAAAAGTAACAAACAAGATGTACAGGAGGATTTGAAAATGAAAAAGAAGCTTTTATGTTTTGCAATGCTGTTTGCGTTCTTATTCGCATTTGCAGCCTGCAGCTCGGAGAAGGAACCGGAGGATGATAAGCAGGTTTCTGTGTTCGGGGGTGCAACAAAGGAACCGACTGCGGCACCAACGGACGAGCCGACTGCAGCACCGACGGACGAGCCGACTGCAGCGCCTACGGCGACGACTGCACCGGAAGCAACGGCGGCACCGGAAGCGACCACTGCCCCGGATGAGGATGATG
>CAZCON010000127.1:0-5189 GCA_964500085.1 uncultured Lachnospiraceae bacterium | reverse complement strand
GAAGCAACACCGTCCACTCCGGTAGAAATTCTGGGACTGAATGAAGTGCCGAATGCCGGTGAAATTGTAATGGCAACGGATAATGAGAAGGAAGCAAGAAATATTGCAGAAGCATTTATTTCCCAAGGCAAGGAGCGGCTGATTGCCGATACAAAGGCAAAGCTTTCCTTAGACGGGTTATTCTCACAGATTCAAGCAGGAAATATTAAGGAACTGAACCTTATTGTCAAGGCGGATGTACAGGGCTCCGTGGAGGCTGTAAAGCAGAGTCTCCTAAAGCTGAGCAATGATGAGGTTGCAATTCGGATTATTCATAGCGGTGTTGGTGCGATTAATGAATCTGATGTTTCGCTTGCAAGTGCTTCTAATGCGATTATTATCGGCTTTAATATCCGACCGGATAATCAGGCAAAGGAAATGGCGGACCGTGAAAAGGTGGATGTGAGACTTTACCGCGTAATTTACAATGCGATTGAGGATGTTGAGGCTGCAATGAAGGGAATGCTGGATCCGGTATATGTGGAAAAGGTAATCGGTCATGCAGAGGTGCGTCAGGTATTTAAGGCTTCCGGTCTTGGCATGATTGCAGGCTCCTATGTATTGGATGGTAAGATTGTCCGCGGCTGTAAAGCGCGTATTTCCCGTGAGGGTGAGCAAATTTTTGAGGGTGAGCTTGCATCCCTGAAGCGGTTCAAGGATGATGTAAAGGAAGTGGCAGCAGGCTACGAATGTGGTCTTGTATTCGAAAAGTTCAATGATTTGCAGGAGTTTGACCAGATTGAGCTTTATGTAATGGAGGAAGTACCGAGATAATGAGAAAAAACAGTGTAAAAAACACACGTATCAATGCTGAGGTCCAGAGAGAGCTCAGCACCCTGATTCGTGAGGAGTGTAAGGATCCACGCATTCACCCGATGACTTCGGTGGTTGCGGCAGAGGTGGCACCGGATTTGAAAACGGCAAAAATTTATATCAGTGTTCTTGGAGATGAGGAAGCCGTGGCAAACACCTTAAAGGGCTTAAAAAGTGCAGCATCGCATCTGCGTTCTAAGCTTGCAAAGTCTTTAAATTTAAGAAATACGCCGGAGCTTACCTTTGTGGGAGACCGCTCGATTGCTTACGGCGTATCCATGTCAAAGCTGATTGACGATGTAACGGCACAGCTTCCGGATCGCAGTGGAGAAGAGGCAACGGAGGAATAGCATCGGAGGAGTGATATGCTGAAGTTATTGGATTTTATAAAGCACGCAGAGACCATTGCCATTGCGGGGCATGTACGCCCGGATGGCGACTGCGTGGGCTCTTGCCTTGGATTGTATAATTATCTGGCAGAGGTGTACCCGGAGAAAAAGACAGATGTTTATCTGGAAACAGTTCCGGCCGCCTTTGCATTTCTGCCGAACGCGGAACAGGTACGAACGGAAGCAGAGAAAGACACGGTATACGATTTGTTTATTGCCTTGGACTGCGGCAGCGAGGATCGTCTTGGCTTTGCGTCAGAGCTTTTTTCAGCGGCAGAAATAACGGTAAATATTGATCATCACATCAGTAATACGAATTTTGCACAGCATAATCACGTAGAGGGCAGTGCAAGCTCTGCCAGTGAGGTTTTGTGGGGCTTTTTAGAGGAGCAGCGTATCACAAAGGCAGTTGCAGAGTGTCTGTATCTTGGTATCGTACACGATACCGGTGTGTTTAAACATTCCAACACATCGAAAAAAACAATGGAAATTGCCGGAAGTCTTTTAGAAAAAGGAATTTCTGCCTCGCAGATAATTGACGATTCCTTTTACCGCAAAACATATCTGCAAAATCAGCTGTTGGGCAGATGCCTTCTGGAGAGTATTTTGCTGCTGGACGGGAAAATAATTTTTTCTGCTGTTTCCCAGAAGCTGATGCAGCTCTATGGCGCGGTTCCGTCAGATATGGACGGTATTATCGACCAGCTGCGTGTTACAGAAGGCGTAGAGGTTGCAATTTTACTGCGGGAAGAGGGCGTACAGTGCCATAAGGTCAGTATGCGCTCCAATGGAAAGGTAGATGTGAGTAAAATCTGCTGTCTGTTTGGCGGCGGCGGTCACAAAATGGCAGCAGGCTGTAGCATGAACGGTTCTATACATGATGTGATTAACAATCTTTCCGGATTGATTGCTCATCAGCTTGCGGCTTATGCAGAGCAGTAAGAGGTGACAAATGGACGGAATAATCAATATTTATAAAGAGGCAGGCTACACCTCTCATGATGTAGTGGCAAAGCTGCGTGGAATTTTACGGGAACGAAAAATCGGACATACCGGGACACTGGACCCACAGGCAACCGGAGTACTGCCGGTATGTATCGGCAAGGCTACCAGACTTTGTGAATTGCTTCTGGATAAGGAAAAGGCGTACGAAGCGGTAATGCTGCTTGGCGTTACAACGGATACGGAGGATATGACGGGGAAGCTTTTAACGGAAACAACGCCGCAGGTAACAGAGGAACAGGTACGTCTGGCAGCAGAGCGGTTTACCGGAAAATATGCTCAGATTCCGCCGATGTATTCGGCAATAAAGGTGGACGGGAAACGACTTTACGAGCTGGCAAGAGATGGTAAGGAAGTGGAACGTAAGCCGCGTGAGGTTGAAATTTTTGAAAATGAGCCGGTTTCCTTTGAAAAAAACGAGGACGGTTTTGTGAAAAATGCGGTGCTTCGTATCCGATGCTCCAAGGGAACCTATATCCGCAGCTTACTTCGGGATATGGGAGAGTTCCTTGGCTGCGGTGCCTGTATGCAATCCTTAGTCCGGACGCAGGCAGGGCAGTTTTTTCTGGAGGAGGCAGTAACGCTTTTGGCAGTGGAGCAGGCAAGAGACGAGGGACGGCTGCAGGAACTGATACTTCCGATAGAGCGTATGCTTGCGGCTTATCCGGAGGTTTTTATAAAGACAGAATATGAACGGTTTTTATACAACGGAAATCAACTGGAGCTTCGTATGCTGGAGATGACTCCTCTGCTGGAGGACGGTGACGGTGTGCGGGTTTGTGATAAAGCAGGCCGACTCATTGGTTTGTACCGCTTTTCCGGAAATGTAAAAAAGCTGCAGCCGGACAAGATGTTTTTACCGTAAATCAGAACCGTAGGAAGGCGGAGGCTATGTTACAGATTACAGAAAATTCGGAATGCCTTTTGGAAAAAACAGCGGTCACCATCGGAAAGTTTGACGGGATACACAGGGGACACAGAAAACTTTTAGAGAGAATCCTTTCGGAAAAGGAAAACGGATACCGTGCCTGTGTGGTTTCGTTTCTGGCAGAGCCTGCAAAACAGCACAGGGTAATTTATACCAGAGAGGAAAAATATGCCCTGTGCCGCCTGCTGGGCGTTGATATTTTAGCTGAGTACACCTTGAATGAGGCATTCCGGACGCTTTCTGCAGAGCAGTTTGTGGCAGAAATATTGTGTAAAGGGTTGCGGGCTGAAATTGTTGTGGTTGGTGAGGATTTCCGGTTTGGAAAGAATCGGAAGGGTGACGTGGCATTTTTAAAGGCATTGGAAAAAAAGTACGGTTACCGGACGATATGTATACCACAGGTAGAGATAGAGGGGGAGCCGGTCAGCAGCACAAGAATCCGTACTCTGCTGTCAGAAGGCGCAGTAGAAGAGGCGGGAGAATTGCTGGGACAGCCTTATTTTGTGCAGGGTGAGGTAATGCATGGAAAAAAGCTTGGAAGAACGCTGGGCTTTCCAACAATAAATCTGCTTCCGCCGGAGGAAAAGCTCCTGCCTGCTTATGGCGTGTATGCAACACGAACAAAGCTTGGAGAAATGTGGTATCGCGGTGTAACCAATGTAGGTGTGCGTCCGACAGTAAAGGATGAAAAACAGGTAAGTGTAGAAACCTTTCTGAAGGATTATACAGGAAACCTTTACGGGCAAACACTGACAACAGAGTTTTTGAGCTTTTTACGGCCGGAGCAGAGGTTTGCAAATGTTGAGGAACTGAAAAGGGCAATCGGAAAGGACATTGACGCAGAAACGAAGGTTTTTCTTAAAAATGCGTGAAGTAATGGTTTCATTTTGGTATTTTGTAGTATACTGATTATAATGGGAAAGAGAGTATAATAAAAATACGGTGAAGAAATGCCTGCATCCGGCAAAAGATGAAAGGAGAACAGTCATGGGCGTACAGGTATTAATGGCACTTGCCTCAGGACTTGGATTATTTTTGTATGGTATGAAGCTGATGAGTGACGGCTTGGAGAAGGCCGCCGGTGCACGGCTTCGAAAGATTCTAGAAATGGTAACCAAAAACCGTTTTGTCGGTATGATTGTCGGCATTTTATTTACGGCTGTGATACAATCCTCCAGTGCAACAACGGTTTTAGTTGTAAGCTTTGTGAATGCAGGGCTTATGGATTTGATGCAGGCTGCGGGCGTAATTTTGGGCGCAAATATCGGCACTACGGTCACCGCCCAGCTGATTGCATTTAATTTGAGTGATGTGGCACCGTTTTTTTTAATGGGCGGTGTTGTCATGGTGATGTTCTTAAAACAGCCAATGATAAAGCGTATCGGAGAGGTAGTGCTCGGCTTTGGTATGCTGTTCTTTGGTATGAGCGTGATGTCCGGCGGAATGGAAATCTTAAAGGAATCTCCGGTGATTGTGGATACCATCGCATCCCTGACAAATCCGTTTCTTGCAGTCGGAGTCGGTTTTGTGATTACGGCAGTACTGCAGAGTTCCTCTGCAACGGTTGGCATTGTGCTGCTCATGGCATCTCAGGGGCTGATTCCGCTTGAAGTATGTTTTTATATTATTCTTGGTTGTAATATGGGCTCCTGCGTATCTGCACTGCTTGCCAGCATTGGTGGGAAAAAAGTGGCAAAGCGTGCGGCGCATATCCATTTTATCGTAAATATCATAGGTTCTGCGGCCATTATGTTGGTTCTGTTCTTCTTAAAGGATCAGATATTAGAAATGATTACCGGTATTTCCTCTGCCATGGGAATCGAAGATAAGTTTGTAAACGGTGTGAATAATAAAATTGCCCGTGATGTGGCAAATACCCATCTTATTTTTAAAGTGTTTCAGGTAATGGTATGCTTCCCGTTAGTAAAGCCGATTGTAAAGCTGACCTACCTTCTTGTGCCGGGAGATGATAAGAAGGTGGATAATATGCATCTTGAGTATATTGGAGAAAACAGTGT
>CAZCON010000126.1:0-5201 GCA_964500085.1 uncultured Lachnospiraceae bacterium | reverse complement strand
CGAAGCGGAATTAAGAAAAGTCGCGGAATTGTGGTATAGAGTAGGCTGGCGAGAAGTAGTGGTATCTAATGAAGAAATTGCATGTGCGGGGTGTTCTTCTCATAAATCTTGTACATATGGATTAGTTGCTTGTACAGAAAAGCATGGTGTTGAAAAATGTAATCAATGTAAAAAGTTTCCGTGCGAAAAGATTATGGAGATGTTGAACCGTTCAAAGAAATATCAGAAAAAGTGCAAAGAAGTATGTTCTGAAGAAGAATATATGGCGTTAGAGAAGGCATTTTTTGATAAAGAAAACAATCTTAGAAAATAGTGCATGAATAAGGAAATGGGTAGTAGCAGAGGAGCCATGGCTGTATAGTCGTGGCTCCTTACATTTTATAACAGCATTCTGATTCGTCAAAATGTGTGGCTGACGGTAGCAGGTATTCTCATTGGTATTCCGGCGGGTGTCGGCGTCTTATGGATTTTGATTAAGACTTTAGCCTCGGAGTACGAGCTAAAGCTGACGCTTGGTGTATTGACCTATGCAGTAAGCCTTTTGACTACGTTTGGTGTGTCTGTGGCAGTGGGGGCCATGGTAGCAGGGAAAAATAAAAAATTGATATGGTAGAAGCATTAAAGGGCATAGAATAGATACCGTGAAAAAGAGCTGTCGCAAAAAAGCGTACAGCTTTTTTTGTGCATCGTTTTTTGCTGGGCGGCGTGGTACGAATCGTCTTACTTAGAAGAAACAGGGAAAATTAAAAAGACACTTGACAAATCTAATAACATAGTGTACTATATACCTAGTACGCTAAGACAGAGAACAGGAAGGAGGATGCCGATGGATTTTTCCGCAAGTATACCGATTTATTTACAGGTGGTAGAGGAAATTAAGCGGATGCTGATGTGCGGTGAGCTAAAGCCGGGGGAAAAGCTCTGGTCGGCAAGAGAGATGGCGCTGCGTTATCAAATCAATCCGAATACGGCGGCGCGTGTATACAAGGAGCTGGAAGCACAGCAGCTTTGTTACACAAAACGGGGACTGGGAACGTATTTGACCGAGGAACCTGGGATTGCCGAAACGCTTCGGAAGGAGCGGGCACAAAAGCTGGTGCAGAAGTTTGTGACGGAGCTTACGGGCTTGGGTTACACGAAGGAGGAGCTGCATAAGCTTTTGGAGGATACCGTGTAAGGAAAAAGAAAAGTAAGGAATAAGGAGGCTATTATGGTAGAGGCAAAGCAAGTGGAAAAGCGTTATATGAGAAAACAGGCAGTGAAGGATGTCAATCTGGTACTGGAGGATGGCAGGGTATATGCATTGCTTGGTCCGAACGGAAGCGGTAAAACGACGTTTATGAAGATGGTGGCAGGACTTGTAAAGCCGACCACAGGACTTTTAAGCTACAATGGCAGCACGATTGGTGTGGAGTCGAAAAGGAAGGTGGCGTATATGTCTACGGAACCGTTCTTTTACTCTTACATGACGGTAAAGCAGGTAGGAAAGTATTTTGAAGATTTTTTTGAGGATTTTTCCATGAAGCGGTACGAGGAGCTTATTTGCAGGATGGAGTTGAAAATGGAGGATAAGGCAAAGGAACTTTCCTCCGGTCTTGCCGCAAAACTAAAGCTTGCGGCGACTTTAGCAAGAGACGCGCAGCTTTATATGCTTGACGAGCCGTTAAACGGTATTGACATTATTGCAAGAGAGCAGATACTACAGACGATTGTGGAGTCGGCAACGGAGGGTAAGACCATTGTGATTTCCAGTCATTTGGTGGATGAGCTGGAGCCGATTGTTGATAGTGTGGTATTTATGAAGCAGGGAAGCGTTGTGCTTTCCGGCGATGCCGAAGAGGTGCGTGCGGAGCGAGGGAAGTCTATTGTGGATTTGTACAAAGAAGTATATGCATAAGGAGAGATTACGATGGGAAAATTGATGAAATATGAGTTTAGAAAGCAGTTACTCTCAAAAATTGTCGTAGGAGTGCTTGTCGCAGCACTGGAACTGTTATACATCGTTGGAGTGCTCGCAGAAAATGGAGACTGGGCAGGGCTTGGCGCAGGCCTTCTTATGATTGTGGCAGTGGCATCCCTGTTTTACTTCAGTTTTGAAGTAATTATTACGTATTCCAATGATTTAAAGACGAAGCAAAGCTATATGCTGTTTTTGACACCACGCAGTATGTATCAGATTGTGGGTGCAAAGATGCTGACAACGGTACTACAGATTTTGGGTGTGGGTCTGCTGTTTATGTTCCTGTTCCTTGGGGATGTATTTCTCATTTGTGCGAAGAATGGTGAAATAAAAGAACTTATCGAGGGCGCAAAAGACTTCTTTTTGCTGCTTACAGGTGTGGAAATCCGACTGGCGGAAATTGTTTATGTGATTTTGATGCTGCTAGTGGCATGGCTGGAATTTATTCTGATGGCAATGCTTGCAATTACGTTATCCACCACCCTGTTTGCAAATAAGAAATATAAGGGCGTAATCAGTGTGATATTGTATTTTGGTCTGCAGTGGATTGTCGGAAAAATCGCAGATATGGTAACAGGTACCGGGTTTTTAAAGGGAACATATCTTGTGGTAAATACAGAAGCATGGGCTTATATTTGCGTGTATGTAGCGGTTATGGCAGGCTGCTTTTTTGGAACGGCTCTGTTGCTGGAAAAGAAGGTGAGCGTTTAGTTTTCAGTTGTAATTTTTCGTCAGCTATTATATACTTGAGGTGATAGGGTTCACTACAAGAAAAGGATGTGGCAGTCATGACGAAGAAGCTAGTGAAAATAGTAATAGGTGGTTTGTTACTTTTGGGTGCCGGTGTTATCACAGGCACCCTTATTGGCATATCCATCGGAGAAGAGAGGGCATATAAGAAAATGGAAGAACAGGAAGAGGAAAAAAGGCAGAAAACTACGGTAACGGAGAAGCCGGAGGCTTCTGTAGCTCCGGACTTTACCCTTATGCCGACCGAGGCAGGAAAGCTTCCGGAGAAAGTGGTTACACCGGAACAGCCACAGGTGTTACCGACAGAAGGAGCAGCACCGACGGAAGGAGCAACGCCAACGGAAGGAGCAGCACCGACAGAAGGAGCAGCACCGACGGAAGGAGCAGCACCGACAGAAGGAGCAGCACCGACGGAAGGAGCAGTACCGACAGAAGGAGCAGCACCGACGGAAGGAGCAGCACCGACGGAAGGAGCAACGCCAACGAATATTCCGGTAGCTTCTGAAAAAAAAGGATATTACGGCCGACTTCATGTGGAAAACACGTATCTTGCAGATGAGGAGGATAGGTTGGTTCAGCTGCGTGGTATTAGTACGCATGGCATTGGTTGGTTCCCGCAGTATGTAAATGAGGCTGCTATCCGTCAGTTTCATGAGGAATGGGGCTGTAGTGTAATCCGGATTGCCATGTATACTGCAGAGGGAGCAGGGTACTGTACCGGAGATGCGGCGAGAAAAGAAAAGCTAAAAGAAATTGTATATACCGGCATTGACGCTGCCATCAGGCAGAATATGTATGTGATTGTGGACTGGCATGTATTGCAGGATAAGAATCCCAATCTTTATAAGGAGGAAGCAAAGAAGTTTTTTGCAGAGATAGCGGAAAAATACGGAGATGACCCTCATATTTTTTATGAGATTTGTAATGAGCCAAATGGGACAAGCTGGAGCCAAATTAAGAGTTATGCACTGGAGGTGATTCCGGTCATCAGAAAATATGCACCAAATGCAGTGATTATCGTAGGAACGCCGACTTGGTCGCAGGATGTTGACGTGGTGGCAAACGACCCGATTACGGAATATGACAACCTCATGTACGCATTACATTTCTACGCGGAGACGCATCGGGAAAGTTTACGGAATAAGTGTAAGACGGCAGTGGAAAAGGGACTTCCGATTTTTGTGACGGAGTATGGAATCTGCGACGCTTCCGGAAACGGAACGATCAATAAGACACAGGCTGAACTTTGGATGGATTTGTTGGACGGTTATGGTATCAGTCATGTGGCTTGGAATCTGTCTAATAAAAACGAAAGCTCCTCTATGATTGCGGCCGGATGCTCCAAGGTGAACGGTTTTACGGAGTCTGATTTGTCTGTTGGAGGAAAGTGGTTTGTGGATATGTTGAAGGAGGCAGGTGCTGGGATTGGAGCTGCGCTTTCCGGAACAACAGAGGCAGGACAGGGAACCGGCACCGGAAACGGTGATGCGTCTGGAAAACAGGACTCAGGAGGCGTTCAGAAAACCGATTATGCTACCAGACTGAATGAGATTTTAACGCCGGAGAATGGACTTTCCATTTATGTCAGCAATAGCTGGAGCTCCGGTGATAAAATTGGTATACAGTTGTCCCTGACGGTGAAAAATGATACGGGAGAAGCTGTAGAAGACTGGGAACGTAAGCTTACTGTAAAAGAGGGCACTACGGTAGAGGTGGAGCAAAGCTGGAATGTTACTGTGAGCCGAAAAGGGAATGTAATTTTCGTAAAGCCGGCAGAGTATAACAAAACGATTCCGGCAGGTGGAAGCGTGGGAGATATCGGTCTGATTCTGAATATTACGGAATAGAAACAACGGAAAAGCAGAGAGGTTATTATGGGTAAGGAATATCGGGTACGGTGTAAGAGACTGGATGAAGAAGGCCGGGGTGTGGTTACATTTAATGGAAGGGAATTTTCCATAAAAGGATTGCTGCCGGGAGAGCTTGCTACGATGGAACTGGTGTATCGGGCAAAGAAGACGGGAGCAAGGCTTTGCAGCGTATTGGAATCATCCCCGGACAGGGTGAAGCCGGAATGTCCGGTTTTTGAACAGTGCGGAGGCTGCCAGCTTCTCCATATGAGTAAAAGTGCACAGGCGGCATTTAAGCAGAAAGTATGTGAGGAGCTGCTTGGTTCTATGGGAAAAGTACAGCCGATTCTTATGGCAGAGAATCCGAAATACTATCGGAATAAGATTCATGCAGCCTTTGCAAGAAAATGTGGCGGCGGTGGAGCGGATACAATGCGAAAAAACGGCAGCAACGCAGGAAAGCCGTATGGCAGGGGAGAAAAAACGGCAGGCAGAAGCAGACTTGTTTCCGGAATTTTTGAGGAAGAAAGTCATCGGGTAATTGAGACGGAAGAGTGCCTGATTCAGGATCAGCGGGCAGCAAAGTATCTTCATACCGTCCGAAAATTGATGGAGCATACGCATACAGAGCCCTATAATGA
>CAZCON010000125.1:0-5207 GCA_964500085.1 uncultured Lachnospiraceae bacterium | reverse complement strand
CTGCTTACCCGACAGCCGGCCCTCACCGTTCCATCGGACTAAACAGCCCTTAAGTTGAACGACCCGCCATTTTTGGAGGGTCGTTCAGCTACTACATTTTGTATTTATTAACACTGCTCTTTCTAAATACAGCATGTTGTGAACATCTCCTTGCAAACATGACAGTTCTATTGTTTAGATTAGCATATTTTCTACATCCGGTCAAGCTGTAATTTTTCACACTTCCACCCTTACTTCCCTTACTTCTCTTGGCTTTCCTTCCTCCTGTGTTCCTTGGGATTGCTCTCCATCTGCGTAATGTAAGAGGACATTCGTTTTTCCTTCGCGCCCATCATAACATGATATGGCAATTTGTTCCAACTACTTTTTCCTGATAGTCTTTTTCACCTGATACCATATAAATAATATTGTACTGCTTTTCTGTCAGGCGTAGCATTCTTACTACGCCCGTTTTCGGCGCAAATTCCTCTATTCTGTGATAATGCTTTTCCGATGCCTTTCTGTTTTGTACAATCCGCATATAAACTTCAGGGGCAATCCTGAGGTAGCCATCCTTGCGTAAAAACTTCCGCAGTCTGGTGTACTCTGTCTTAGTTCCCCACCTATCTGTCGGGCTCAATATCACAAGTAATCTCATTCCGTTATCCCCTCCAGTTCCTCTATCGGAATAGCCACCGGCAGTTTCAAACTTTCCTCCGTTTCTTTTAACATAATTCTCTTCAGACTTTCTACCATACTGTCTATTGCAGACAAAATATTTACTTTTGTCCCATCCAGCATGCAGGCATTATGTAAAATATGCGCCAGCTCCCGCCGCTCTCCCTTTGATAATTGTACATTGGAACCGACATTTTTATGTGCCACCAAATCTACCATTGCACGATATGGTTCTATTAAATCATCCGCCAAATTAAATGCGTTCAATTGGTTATCATGGTGTATTCCAAAGGTGGGATGGAAACCGGTTGCAACCAATTTTCTTGCAATGACACTCCTTACAACTGCGTAACCATAATTAAGCCTGCTATTGATGGGATCCTCCGTTCTTCTGTTCAGCCCTTCATGGTAAAACTCAAAATACTCTTTTGCTGCTAAAGACTCGCAATAATCCACATTTTGTATATTGATTGTTTGCAGATATTCTGCAATTCTTTCTGCCCCGTCTCTTCCCATAATAGACAACACTCTGGATTGATTCCTAATTTTTTGCCTGATAATCTGAAGCCATAACTCCAAATATTTCTCTTCCGTCAGATTTACCTGAGCATGCATTAGCTTTGACTGCCGCGTATGTCCTTCGAATGGCAGTACAACCGCCGCTTCCGTTGAAACCTCTAATTGACCCTCGATTATGTGTATTTCAGCTGCACAACTGATTTCAAGTGTTCGAAATCCCATATGGGCACCTCCTCTACCCCAAAGTGCGGTTACATGATTCCGGTAAAACAATCTACAGGTACAAGTGGACTAGTATATCATGTAACCACAAAAAACACAACGAGTTTTGGAATGATGCCCTCACTTTTTACAACGAAAAAGATTCTTCGTCATATATTCCTTGTAATCGTCATAATCAAATAGCCCTCCATTATAAGACGCATCACTATTCGGAATATAGTCTTGTCCTTCAATGATACTCTCCCGTAGCTGCTTGATAGAAACATATCCTCCCTTTTCGTCCACAAAATACATTCCTTCAAGTGTTCGAAATCCCATATGGGCACCTCCTCTACCCCAAAGTGCGGTTACATGATTCCGGTAAAACAATCTACAGGTACAAGTGGACTAGTATATCATGTAACCACAAAAAACACAACGAGTTTTGGAATGATGCCCTCACTTTTTACAACGAAAAAGATTCTTCGTCATATATTCCTTGTAATCGTCATAATCAAATAGCCCTCCATTATAAGACGCATCACTATTCGGAATATAGTCTTGTCCTTCAATGATACTCTCCCGTAGCTGCTTGATAGAAACATATCCTCCCTTTTCGTCCACAAAATACATGCCTTCCTTTTTTGTAAAAAAATGTGTATTAGCATTCCTATTTTGTTTTGCTGAATCAGTTTTTCAAACATCCGATTGGAACTACATATACGCCGTCTTGACGACGGTATGCCCAATCTCCTATTTCCGTCAAAACCATAAGGAATGACGGAGCATTCATCTTGTCGGTATCAATTTTGGCTTCCATTGCTTTCAAACCCTTTGCGCCTTCCTTGGTAAGCTTACTTTCCATGCTCTAAAAATAAGAATTTAGTAATTGTTACATATCCTTGCCAATATGATTCTCATTCACATTAGGATTGATGTATCTATCTTTTTAAACTTTAGTAGCAAATTCCACCTAAAATACACACCGTCGGGAAGCATTACAATACGCGGATTGATTGACAAAAAAACGAGGAGCGACGCGGTTACGAAAGCTTCGCCTATGCGTTCAAAGGCAAGTAAGAGCTTATTTTCGCGTTTTTTCGCTTGTTCGTAGTCTTTCGGCTTTTTACTATTAGCCCATACCATATTCGGCACAAACAGCCGTAGCCCTCACACAGCATACCATGTGACAGCCACGGCTGTTCTCTGCACGCCCCACTAACGCCTTCCACTTCTAAAAGAGAAGAAAGCTTTCCGCTTTTCAGAGGCTACCGTCACTATTTTTCATCTTCTACTCCCATAGGAAGGAAAGGTCTGCCGACCGGTCAATCACAAACACATGGGTTTCGTAATTATTATAGCCGTCCACCGGTACATCCAGATAGACCTCATAATCCTCCGCATAGCTCGCCAACGGATTGTAGTGGTATAACTCTTCCCATTCGCAAAGCGCATACACACGGTTCCAATCCTTTGCCGCAATCGGTATGGTATCGCTTCCGTAGCTCCAGTCCTCTGTAATTGCCGCTGCCTTTTCCAAGGCATATCCATCGGTATCGTATACGACTGCGTCCTCCCAAGCCCAGGCAGCCGCTCCCTCTGCAATACCTTGTTTTGCAAGTTCATCCGGAATCACCAGACGCATTCTTTCCTGTCCGGTCCACTCATACTGCCTTTCGGCAGAAAAGCCCCTTTCCTCTAAAAAGCGGAGTGTCTCCGTATAGGACGCATAAACCGGCAGCTCATGATTTAGAAGCTGGTCATAGTTCTGTATCACGCCATCCTCTTTAAAATAGCCCGTTTCCGCTCCAACGGTAATCGTAATAACTGCCACCGGAAACGTATCCAGCTTTTCCTCTAAGTTCTGTGCCATCAGCTCTCTGCGAAGAATGCTCATAAACTCCTCCCGTTCTGTCGCAGAAAGGGTCATTGTCTGTGCATTCATTGCATAGCGCGCCGTTACCGCCGCAATCCTTTCCTGCGGAATGGTATAGATATCCATATAATGAGTGGTCTTGTATTCTTCGCTTTCAAAGATTGGCGCAAACGCCTCCTCCCGTATGCCATTTGCCCTGTATCTGCGGTATACCGTTTTCCCGCTCTTTAGATGATACGCTACCGCAACGGAAAAATACCCCGTCTGTCTTATCCCGTCTTCCTGTAATGTTTCATAATAATACGAAGAATCTGCAATCACCGTTTTCAGATACGGATACACCGTTTCCAAATCGGTCAGCTCCATAATATCAAGCTCATCGTAATACGTTACTTCCCCAGTATTGTAATAATAGGAATTAAGATATACGTCCAGACCGCTCACCCGAATTGCCACAGACTCCACCTTGTTTTCCTTCGGAAGATAGGCATCATACCCCAACACATCATAACGCATCACAAGCACAAAGCCCATCGCCACCACCACACACCCGGTAAGCGAATATTTACCTGCAAAGCATTTCCGGATGTCATAATAGAAAATACTCTGAATCAGCATATGGCTTAATACCACACCAAGCAGAACGCCAAGCAGCATCCACCCCGGTATTCCGGTCGTATCATCTGCCATATTGTAAAACATAATACCCATGCATCCGCCCGCCAGCACCTCTATGGAGGCGCGGATGACCGGTTTTAATACCGGAAAGGCAATCGCTTTTCCCGCGCCCTCCGACGGACGCGCCCGGTAAACCGCTAAGGTAACGAAAAACAATATCGCCGTAAACACAAGCTGCTGCCACAGCAGGGAAAGAGAACCGTTGCTTATCATCTCCACATAAAAATAGCCCGGAGACAGAAAACGCAGCGCGTGCAGGCGTTCCGCAAATACCTCTCCCTGATAGTTGTAACAGGTGTTAAAAAAGGTTTCCTCAAACCAGGTATACATCGCCACTGCCACCATCGTAATCCCAAAGGTCCAGCCACAGACGGCAAAAAACACCACGATATTCCCTACAAAAATCACGCACAGGATGCAGGTCGTATATACCGTCAGATAGCCCGCCAGATGCACAAGAAGTCCACTCATCGCAGTCGTAAATACTTCTCCCGTAAAATTGCCGCTAAACGCAATGAGGACAAAGCTGACTGCTAACATAAGCAAATACGGCACGAGATAAATCAGCACACCGTTCAGATACCGCACGGCAAATAATTTTTCCCGCCTTACCGGAAGCGAATGAAAAAAATCTACCTTTTTCTTGGAAAACAGATAGCCAAAGCCGCTTACTGCACAAATCAGCGCGCCAACCAGCGTAACAAGCTCCAGCCATACGCTGTCAGCCTGAAATACCTTCGCGAGCCGGGCCGGGAAATTCACATAACCCGCCGTATGGTTGGAAATCATCATTCCAAGGTAAATCGGAACCGGCAAAAGGAACACAACACATGCCAGCACAATCGTCCAAAGGCGCTGTCTTGCATCCTCCCGCAACAGCTTAAAGAATGAGTTTTTTGAAATCATACCCTGCCACCTCCGTCTCACTAATAAAAATCTCCTCCAACGTCAGCGGAAGCATTTCAAAAAATACCGGATTTGCCGCTGCCACTCTTGTCTCTATTTCCTCCTGCACGCCGCGTACCGTCAGCGTTTGCAGTCGTCCTCTGTTTTCCCTATCTACCACCTCAAGCCCTAGCAGTACCCGCTGCTCCTGCTCTTCATCCGCAAATACACACTGGAGCTTATGAATCCCGGTCCGCATTTCCTCTAAATCTTTGGAAAGTAACACGCCGCCCTTATGCAGCAGACCCACATGGTCGCAGATATCCTCCAGCTCCCGCAGGTTGTGGGAGCTGGAGGATATCTGCGACCATGTGGGTCTGCTGCATAAGGG
>CAZCON010000124.1:4437-5208 GCA_964500085.1 uncultured Lachnospiraceae bacterium | reverse complement strand
AGACAGAATAAGGCTTTTATCCTGTATTTTGGTGCAGTGGTGCGGGGAAGCAGATAGGCTTCCCCCCAATTTTTCAAGGTGGTGCAGAGTATGGTATTAGAATTGCAGGGAAAAAAGGGAAAGAAGTATAATGTTTATGTAAGCGGAAAGTTATATTGCCGCTGTTATCCAAAGGATTTGCGGGAGCTTGGATTTGCTGCCGGTTCAGAGGGACAGGAGATAGAAGCTGAGGAGGCTGTGCTTGAAGTGTTTGAACGGGCGATACTGCTGCCGCGTGCAAAACGGCGCGCGCTTTTGCTGCTTGGGAAAAAGGAGTATACCAGGCAGGAGATGGAAAAAAAGCTTTTGGAGGACGGTTATCCTGCGACAGTAACGGAAGCTGTGCTTACCTATCTGGAGGAGCTTCACTATGTAGAGGATACCTCTTATGCAGAACGGTATGCGCTGTATTTGCTTCCACGTTGCAGTGAACGTGAGGTGTATCAAAGACTGCAGCAGAAGGGACTTGAAAAAGATCTGATTCAAGACGCAATCAAGTCGGCGAAGGAAGCCTACCGCTTAGAGTGCGGTGATGATGAAGCAGTGCCGGAGCTTGCTGCCATTCGAACCCTTCTTCGAAAAAAAGGATACCAGCCGGAGCTTGCAGACAGGGAAAAACAAAGAAAAATGGTAATGTCATTGTATCGAAAGGGCTTTTCGTTGTCGGATATACGGACTGTAATCGGTGAATTTGAGACAGAAACCGAATTTTAGAAGATGCTGTATGTGCAA
>CAZCON010000124.1:970-4427 GCA_964500085.1 uncultured Lachnospiraceae bacterium | reverse complement strand
TAGGGAAAATCGAACTACTACTTGACGATAAATGCTCAATGTGATAAGATAAAAGAAAAAATTATTTGTTATTTTATGCTAAGGAGGAATTAGTTTATGGGTAAGTTTGTGATGAAGGAAGTTGCAAGTGGTGTGAAGTTTGACCTGAAGGCCGGAAATGGTGAAGTGATTGCAACGAGTGAGGTTTATACGACAGAGGCTGCCTGCAAGAACGGCATCGAAAGTGTAAAGAAGAATGCACCGGTTGCAGGAATAGAAGATTTGACGGCAGAAGAGGTTGTTTCCGTAAAGAATCCTAAATTTGAGGTATATAAGGATAAGGCAGGGGAGTATCGTTTCCGCTTAAAGGCAACGAATGGACAGGTTATTGCTACCGGTGAAGGTTACAAGGCAAAGGCATCCTGCTTAAACGGTATTGAAAGCGTTAAGAAAAATGCTGTAGATGCGCCGGTTGAAAAGTAAGCTCAGAGACGAAAATAAAGCAAAAAATAACGGGTCTGTGATATACCCGTATAAAGAAAGTAAACTGATTAAGATGCCTCTTGTGCAGAATGGTATATTCTGCACAAGAGGTTCTTTTTTTGGATATATTACCTACAAATAGAATTTTTTTGATGCTTTGACGGTTGAAATTTATTTTGCATTGTTATAAACGGAACCGTCTAAAAGCTCCTGACCCTTTGCTTTGAACAGCTCAGATACAGATACAATCTGCCAGCCTTCAGAAACAAGCTGCGGAATCAGAGTTTCCATTGCTTCTGCTGTGGTGTTGTAGGTTTCGTGCATCAGAACAATGGCGCCGTCCTTTTTGTTATTATAGACATTATTGATAATCTGTTCTGTTGTAGCGCCATCCCAGTCCTTGCTATCAATGCTGCAGTTAATCATTGGCTCGCGAACCGTTGCTTTTACAGTAGAATTTGTAGCAAGGTACGGAGGACGAACTAAGAAATGCTCCAGCCCGGTAATTTCAGTCAGCTTATCGGCACACTTAGTTACATTTTCCAGAATTTTTTCTGCCGTCAGGCTGGTTAAGTTCGGATGAGAATAGGTGTGGTTACCGATTTCAAAGCCCATTTCATAGGCACGCTTGATTTCTGCAGAGTTTCCGCTGTTGATTTTATTTCCCCAGTAGAAGAAGGTTGCATGCTGTTCGGAAGCTGCCAACGCATTTTGAATGCGGATGGAAGAAGCGGAGTCAGAGGTTCCTACCGGACCATCATCAAAGGTAAATGCAATCATCGGCTTGCTTGTGTCAATCCAGGAAATATCTGCATTGTTTTCCCAGATACCGGTGTCATTTGGATCAGTCGGAATCGGGGTAGGAGTAGGAGCAGCCTTACCGGAATCATAGCCTGCCTTCATGTGGAAGGTTACGGAATATACTGTGGCTTCCTTGGCGGTTGCCTCATTTGCCATAATACCAATGCCGGTCACTTTTTTGGAAAGCTCCGGATAAAGCTCAAGGCTGTCTACGCCGCTTGTTGTGAGATTATATTGAACAAAAACTTCACTGTAGTCCTCATCATAGAGCTTAAAAGCCAGCGGTCCCTGCTCGCTTTTCATTTTTATCGTGATACCGGTGCAGTAGCTCATATCAAGAACCTTCGGAATGTCCAGTTTGATTTCCTGATACTGTCCGTCGTATTGGATTGCAATGGAGCCGTCAGAGTCTACTTTGTAGCTGGTACCGTAGGAAGAGTTATAGGAAAAATCATTAAAATCGTAGGTAAGATCAGCTGCCTTGGATGGGGCAGTGGTAGCAGCCGGAGTCTTGGTTGGTACAGGAGTGGCGGTAGTTACCGGAGTCTTGGTCGGTGCCGGAGTAGCGGTAGCAGCCGGAGCCTTAGAACCGCCTTCGACATCAAAGGAAACGGAATATACAGTGGCAACATAGCTGGAATAATCATCTGCGATGTCTTGTGCCATGATACCAATACCTGCGACCTTTGTGGAAAGCTCCGGATAAAGCTCAAGCTCCTCGGCAGCTCCCGTTGTAATCATGTTGTGATGAACAAAAACCTCCTTGAAGTCCGTATCGTACAGCTTAAAGGAAATATTTGCATAGTCACTGTCAAATTTAACCGTAACCTTTTTGCAGGAGCTCATATCAATTTCTTCCGGAAGTGCCAGTTTGATTTCCTGATACTGACCATCATATTGCAGGGAAATTGAGCCGTCTGACTCTATGGTGTAGTTTGTGCCGTAGGATGAATTATAGGTAAGGTCATTGAAATCGTAGGTAAGGCCCTTGGATGCAGGTGCCTTGGTAGCTTCTGGCGCCTTGGTAGCTTCCGGAGCCGTTGTGGTTTCTGGTGCCTTGGTAGCTTCCGGAACCGTTGTAGCAATAATAACTGCAGGAGCAGTGGTCGGAGCTGTTGTGGCAGTAGCCTCCGGAGCTTTGGTGGCTTCCGGGGCGGCAGTCGGTTCAGCTGTTGGCGTTGCAGTTGGAAGCGTATACTTAGATTCGTTCACTCCGCAGGCGCCTAGGCAGCCGGCTGTCAGGCAGAGAGCAGAAAGAAGTGCAAATATTTTTTTCTTCATATCAGATACCTCCTAAGTAAATAAGGGAGCGTGAGCTCCTGGATTTATGAATTTCATAAAACTGTAAGAGCAGTTAAGGTCTTTATTCTAAGATTTCTGGTTCTTCATATGTCACACCAAAGGTTTCAGCAGTAACGCTTTTCATTACCTGTGGGTGTGTCGGACGATCACTCCAGTCGGTCGGAACCTCGGCAATACGGTTTACCGTATCCATACCTTCGATTACTTTGCCGAAGGCGGCATAGGAACCGTCAAGGTGCGGCGCGTTTTTGTGCATTATAAAGAATTGGGAGCCTGCAGAATCCGGATGCTGTGCGCGTGCCATGGAAAGCACACCCTCTGTGTGATGCAGTTCATTTTTAAAACCGTTTGCAGAAAACTCACCCGGAATAGAATAGCCCGGTCCACCCATTCCGGTGCCCTCAGGGCAGCCGCCTTGAATCATAAAACCGCTGATTACGCGATGAAAAATTAATCCATCATAATATCCCTTATTTACAAGGGAAAGAAAATTTTTGACGGTGTTTGGAGCAATTTCCGGATAGAGCTCTGCACGGATTTGCTCGCCGTTCTCCATAACAAATGTAACTACTGGATTTTGAGCCATAATAACCTCCTGAAAAACAAAATAATATGTGACGGCAATAGGGCTGCTGTCGTTGAAAACTGTGGGAATTGGAAAATGAAGCAGTGGCCTGCAATATTTCCTGAATATCCTTTACCACAATCGAATCAATTATATCAAAAGAAACAAGATATGTCAAAGAAAAACACGGATAAAAGGAGTCCCGTTCCGTCCGCACCTCGAATCCGCAACTTACGTTGCTGCTTCTCGGTGTGGAGAACGTGCCTGAATCAAAAAGGAGTCCCGTTCCGTCCGCACCTCGAATCCGCAACTTACGTTGCTGCTTCT
>CAZCON010000124.1:0-870 GCA_964500085.1 uncultured Lachnospiraceae bacterium | reverse complement strand
CGGTGTGGGACATACGTCCCTCGCAAAATGAAATCCGTTTCCTTTGCAAGCAAGCTTGCAGGAAACAGGATTTTATTTTGCGGTGGACGGAACGGTGGTGCATAATGTGGCTATGGGATTTGAGATTTAGTTAAGGAAATGTCAAATTCAGACTTGCTTTTTGAGCTGAGTAGAGATATAATATAATCGGCGTAATTTGGAAGTTCTTTTAGCTTTTTTCGCCGCTTTAAAAGTCAGTTTTTACGAAGAAATATTATAAAAATGGAGGCAGCAAGATGAGTAGTACAACAAAATTGTCGGCAAGAGAACGAATTATTACTTTGCTTGACGACAGCAGCTTTGTTGAAATCGGTGCTCTTGTCACAAAAAGAAATACTGATTTCAATCTGGCGCAGACAGATGCTCCATCGGATGGGGTTATTACCGGCTACGGCTTAATCGACGGCGATCTTGTTTATGTTTACAGTCAGGATGCCGCGGTGTTAAACGGCACCATGGGCGAAATGCATGCGAAAAAGATTGTAGCCATGTACGACTTTGCTTTGAAGGTCGGAGCTCCGGTCATTGGTCTCATTGACTGTGCCGGCATGCGCTTACAGGAAGCTACCGATGCGTTGGCAGGCTTTGGAAATGTTTATTTAAAGCAGAGCATGGCATCCGGCGTAGTCCCGCAGATTACCGCAGTGTTTGGAACCTGTGGCGGCGGATGTGCAGTTTCCTCAGCATTAAGTGATTTTACCTTTATGCCGGCAGAGGGCGCAAAGCTTTTTGTGAATTCCCCTAATGCAGTAGAGGGTAATTTTGCAGGAAAGTGCGATACCTCTACAGCGCAGTTTCAGGCAGAAGCAGGTGCGGTGGATGTTGTAAAGG
>CAZCON010000123.1:0-5219 GCA_964500085.1 uncultured Lachnospiraceae bacterium | reverse complement strand
CCCACGTATCTAGCTTGGAAGGCTAGTGTTCTACCATTGAACTACACCCGCATGAATATTCTGTGTCACGTAGTCGGGGTGACAGGATTCGAACCTGCGACCTCTTGATCCCAAATCAAGTACTCTAGCCAAACTGAGCCACACCCCGGTCAGAGCTTTCGGGAACCGAGATTCCTTTTCGTGACGCAAGACATATTATATATGAGGATTCCGAAATTGTCAACAATTTTTTAAAATTTTTTTCATCAACTGAAGTGAAAAGTTTATTTCCACTTTGAAAGGGGCAAAGTAGATTTTAGTCTTTCACTTATTTCGGCCTTTTTTTATTTTTCTCAGCTTACAGATACTTTATCTCCCACTGCAGTCCCTTCTGAGGAATCCGCTCCAGAACTGCATAAGTTGCCCGCCGGTTTGGCTGTCTTGGCTCCGATACACTCCCCGGACAAAGCACAAGCACACCGTAGCGTTCCTCCACAAGAGGAATATGCGTATGACCATATACCGCAATACCTGCTCCTGCCTGCTTTGCAGCCATAGCCACTGTTTCGATACCGTTTCGAACCTCATAGCGGTGTCCGTGTGTCAGAAAAATTCTGTCACTTCCAAACGCAACCGTCTGCTCCATGGGAAACTCCCCAATCCAGTCACAATTTCCCTTTACCACATATACCGGACATCCTGCCCAATCCTCCAGCTGGGTGACGTTCCCCTGAATATCTCCTGCATGAAGCAGCATATCAAAGGGTGCTTCACGTTCTATTATCTCCTGCAATCCGCCAAATCTTCCATGAGAATCGCTTACCAATACTGCCTTCACGCCATAAACTCCTTTTTCATTTCACGCAGTGCCTTTGCGCGGTGACTGATTTTATTTTTCTCTTCCATGGACAATTCCGCCGTGGTTTTTCCATATTCCGGCACGTAAAAAATAGGGTCGTAACCAAAACCGTTTTCTCCTGCAGGCTCCTTTGCCAGCTCGCCCTCTATTGTGGCACGGCATACCCTGCTTTTCCCCCCCGGCCAGACACAGGCAATCGCACAGACAAAACGCGCAGAGCGCGCCGCTCCTTCCACACCCTCCAGCTTATCAAGCAGATACCGGTTCTTCTTTTCATAAGGGGTGTCCTCTCCGAGAAACCTTGCCGAATAGATGCCCGGTGCTTTCTCCAGATAATCCACCTCAAGTCCCGAATCATCTGCCATCGCAATCTCCCCGGTAAGCTCCGCAATCGTTCTCGCCTTAATCATGGCATTTTCCTCAAAGGTTGTTCCATCCTCCACAATATCAGCAGACACTCCCGCTTCCTTCATTGACACCACCTCATATGGCAAATCCTTTAAAATCTCCCTGATTTCCTTCATTTTTCCGGCATTCCCAGTCGCAAAAATAATTCTTGCCATGCTTACTTTTCTCCTTTTCTATTCAAACCTCTCATATGCCGTATCAATAGCGCGGCAAATTGCCTCCGCACAGGCACGTTTTGCTTCTTCGGTTAAAATAATGTCCAAGTCTCCACGGTTGGACATATAACCAAACTCAATCAGCGCACACGGCATCGTACAATATTTCATCAGATGCAGATTGGAGGATCGCTCTACAAGCTTATCCTTTCTTAAGCCTGTGGCACTGCCAACCTCCTCCAGACAATAGCCTGCCAGCTCATAGGAGGTCAGACGTTCTCCCTCCTGAAGCTTACTATAAAGCACCTCTACTCCATTGACACTGCTGACCGGATTATGATTACAGTGTACACTGATAAGCATATCAGCATGCAGCGCATTTGCAAACTCCACACGGGTGGACAAATCCGGCAGCGTGTTGTTTAACCTCGTATAATAAACCTTAATATCCTCCCGTTTATCCAGAATTTCTTTCGCATACTGAATCACTGCAAGATTGACGGATGCCTCTGTAACTCCGCCGCCGCTTGTACCCGGATCCATTCCGCCATGTCCTGCATCCAATACGATGATTTTATCATATTTCTCATAGGGCCGTACAAGGCCAAGATAAATAAATTCATCATCCTCCGTTACCGTAATCTCATACACCGTATGAAACTCCAGAGCGATTTCCTGTTTTCCCTCCCGTTCTGTCACCGTAAGGGAAAGCAGCGTATCCTCCTCCTCTATCTTCGGTTCTCTGAGCAGCGGCACATTTTTTTCCTCCTCTGGAATTATTACCGCTGGTACCTCCGGCGCGCCGGAATAAAGCCTCGTCCCACAGACACGATAAATCTCCGACTCTGCCAATTTCCCGTCACTTAAGGTTACCGTAAGCCGGCGGCAAATCATCTCTTCATTTATTTCCGCCAGTTTTCCTCCTTTTTTGGGTAACAAAACACAATAGTCGCCCTGTTCTTTGGCAAGCTCCGGCAAGTCCGTTCCAAACAGCTGTGACCATCCGGACTCCTCCGCATCATTCTGCCAGTGTCCTCCTAAAAGAGAATCTCCGGTTCCTTTCTGTAAAAGCTGCTCCGGCTCCTTCGTCTGAGAGGATTCTGCCTCAGCTCCCACGCTCACCTGCACGGCAGTTTTACTTTGAATCCATGCCACTGCAAAAAGAGTAAGGCAAAGCACCATGACAGACACACATACCTGTCTGACTCTTTGAAGCCTCTGATCTGCCATTTTTTCTGCCTCCCTTCTCTCTACTGCATTTTCTGCAACAGCTGATATCGTTCAAACAACATCTTCATCTCATTTGCGTACTCCGGATGCTCTCCCGCAAATGCCACGATCGCCGCCTCATTTCTTTCCTTCTGTTTTCTGTTATAGTCAATATGCTCCCGCAGCTTCTGCCTGCGTACATTTAAATTATGCCGAACCTCAACCATTTCCTTTGGATCAAGCAGGGCCTGCGGCTGCAGCACCCAAATTCCGGCATCCACGACCCCGTAACGGCGCAGTTCCCTGATAATGGTACTACGATACAGCTCCTGCTGCCGTTCATTCCTGCGGTCGCGTTCCTCCTCCTCTTTTATGCGAAGATATTCCTTCCACATTGTTTCTAACTGCATGGAGCTCGTGGTATGATATTTCTCATAGGCATATTCAATTGCCCAGGTACAGTTGACATAACGGAGCTTTATTTTATTTTCAAGCTCTATGACCTTGTTTCGTTTCACATCCGCGACCTTCATGCCGTAAATATTTCTCCGTGTGGAAACTACCACATACATTGCCGTCACGATACCTAAAATTACCGTAAGTAAAAACGGAATCCGCAAATCCTTTCCTGTTTTATCGCTGACAACGAAAAACAGACACACAAATAAGAAAACGCCTATGCTGACACCAAGCAGCAGCTTCTTTAAAAACTCATTCCGGCTGACGCATTCCTCATGCTCCATAACATATACTGCCTTTTCACCTGCCAGATACTTCATCTTTCCTTCTATTGCTCTCTGGCGCTCCTCCTCACTGCGAAGCCACTGTAGCTTTTCCGGGAGTTCCTCCTCATGCAGCGCCAGAAATGCCTTCTGCGCTTCGGAAATGGAAGGCTCCCGTTTTCCATTTCCTGCCCTTTCCTTTTCCAGAGCAAGCAGACTTTTCGCCGCTGCCTCTACCTCTGCCCTGCTTTCTCCCGAAAGCTGCTCCAGCTTCTGCACATCAGAAAGATAGGAGGTTACCAGCCCATATTCGTTTTTTGCCTGCTCGCTTTGCAGCACTGATTCTTCAATCAGGTCACTGCATTCTTTATAAAATGCCTGCCGTACCGCCGGGTCTCCGATATTTCCATTAAGACCTGCCTGACGTACAGTCGTCACGGCTGTTTCCTTTTTTCGTTTTTTCCGCCATGAGAACAGTCCCATTCCAATCCCCCAGTTTTCTTTTTACATATTATCCATACGATACTGTGTCTTAAAATCCTCCAGTAATTGCTCCGTAGCCTTCCGGTACTCGGAAAGCTGTCCATCTGCCAAAAGCTTTTTTATTCTTGCCACATTCTGATACTCCGGTGACTCTCCCGCTTCTACCACACTGTCAAACAGCATGGTATCAATTTCATTCCGCATTGCTTCAGAGACCTCATACTTTATAAGCGCTTCCACATACTCCTTCTCCCTTTGCGCCAGACGAAGCGCAAACAAATACGCACGCAGGGAATCTGTCTCCCGATTTTTTTCATAGGCCTCGGCAAAATGTCCGGCAGCCCGTCCGGCCCCCGTCGTGTGAAGCTCGCATATCGCCAGATTGTGATACACATTTCCAGACGCGGCCTCCGGCATACCATTTTCCTCCCGCGCCTGCAAAAGATGTTCATATACATTGGCGGCATCACGGTAATTCCGGTGCTCCAGATACGCATCTGCCTTTGCCTTCTGCTTCTGCCAGTAATTCCGTTCCTCGAAGCTTTCCAGCTCCTTTAAAAACTCAGCAATTTCTTCCTTCGTATACATCGGTGTAGCCGAAAAGAGAAGCTGTGCATATTCCTTCATGGAAGCCTGCGACCCGTAAAGCAGGCGCAGACGCTCTGCTGTCTCAGGAAGACCAAATTCCGTTTCATAATGCTCTGCCAGTGACGCATCCGCAAGATAATCCTCTGCCGTGGACGCATTGTGATAAAGATAGTAGCATACCTCCTCAGCAGAATACAGTCTTTTATTTGTATTACGCAGGCACAGGGGAACCCTGCTTCTCCTGCCGGCGCACATCAATACCCTTGCCATTGTGTTCCTCCCTTTCTGCAAAACGCTCCGTTTCCCTAGCTCTCCAGCTGTGACAGTTCTACCAGCTCCTCATAAATCCGGTGACTGGGCGGATAAAACTCTCCAAAGCCTATCTCTTTTATCTGAATTACCATACAGTCGCGCCGCACAAAGCTTACCCGGAGTAAATAACGGCTGGTGCGATCCGGACGAACCTCCAGCCCCTCCGGTGCCACCCGGAGCAAAAACGCTTTTTCCCTGCCGGCAGGTATGATTTGAAAGGATATCCTGTCCGTAGCATCCAAAAGCACTTCCACCTCTGCATGAATCTGCTCATATGGCTCTCCTACCCCGGCTAACAGCACGGTTTCCTCCTGGGCGGCATTTTCCGCAAGCAGATATACATCCGACGTAAGCTGTCCCGGCATCAGCAGCAGAACATCTTCCCGCATCTCTCCCTTTCTATCCTCTTCCGCCGCATAGCAGGCCCCCTGCGTATAAAGATTTTCCCCCCGGAAAACCCTTCTTCCGGCAGAAAGCAGCCGCAGCACATCCGATACCCATTCT
>CAZCON010000122.1:0-5227 GCA_964500085.1 uncultured Lachnospiraceae bacterium | reverse complement strand
GTATTATTTACTTCGGTTTTTCCGACCTCGAGACTTCGGTTTTTCCGACCTCGAGACTTCGGTTTTTCAGAAGTCATGACTTCGGTTTTTCCGAAGTCTCGACTTCGGCATATTGCACCTAGAGACTTCGGTTTTTCCGAAGTCTGACGAAATCCGTAGTTTTCAAGGCTTTCCAGACTTTCTTCTCCTGAATTTCCCGAAAAGTCATCTTCTGCTTGTTCATCTGCTGCATAAAACTCATCTCTACTTTCCCTTGGCTCGCGCTCCAACTCCCGTTCATCCCTCTCTGGAATTTCCTCCTCTAAATCTACGATAAAGTTCTTAACATAAATCAGCGCCGGTTTACCAAATCCTTGCTTGCGCCGTTCTATCAATCCGATTCCCCGCTCATCCAGCTCCGATATAAGATGAACCCCTTTATCTTTACCACAGCAAAGATCTTCCATGATCTCATTAAGGGTATATATGATATATACCCTGTTTTCATCATCTATCCATTTGTTTTGCCTGGAAAGCGACATACGATCCAACATCATGCCATACAGAATCTTGGCATCCGTAGAGATGCCTTTAAATTTAGAATCCGTAAAAAGAATTTTAGGGACACGAAAAAAAGAAAACTGTTCCGACTCCGTCCCATAGTAGTAATCAAAATTATGCTTCTTCTCCATTGTGTTTCCCCTTTTCATCGGTTATTCTGCCACTCTTCTAGCAAACGATATATGACATCTTCTATATCTTCTCTTGTATACGTCTCCGGAAAATACTGATTTAATCTGTCAGCTTTGATGGTTACTTTCCGCTCTTTCGGCTTTTGCTCCGTTAGAATCAAACGTACCATAGGTAGCGTAAGTTCTCCTTGCTTTCCGTACTCCTTCAACATTGCCGCCTGGGATGTGCTAACAATCACATTCTGTTCCTGTATAGTCTCCAGAACCCATGTTTGTGCTTCTCCCGACAAAAAGGAAATATCTACACCCTGTACCACACCCAGTTTCTTGCTGTCAACAAGTTCCAATAGTTCTTCATTCAACCTTGACAACCATATGTAACGTTGTACCGTTTTTCCGCTCTCACCGGCTGTCTCACCTATCTCATCGAGCGTATTTTTTTCTCCCTTACTGCCTTGGTGCTTCTTCGCCTCAAACTTCATGTGGTACGCCTTTGCCTTTTCAGAGGGAAGGATATCTTCCCTCTGAATGTTAGTATCCACCATAACTACTATCGCTTCATCATCAGTGTAATTACGGATGAATACCGGCATTGTCGTTTTACCGGCAAGTTCACTACCTCTTTTCCGCCGATGTCCAGCAATAATTTCATATCCACCTTCATCTCGCGGTCTTGCAATGCCTGGCATTAATACTCCATACTGCTTAATACTCTCCACTGTTTCTGCCATCTTCTCATCATCCATTACTCGGAACGGATGGTCCTTAAATGTATGTAATTCCGTAAGTGGTACCTCGACTACTTGTTCTGTTCCGGAGGTTCCCATAAGATCGTCATAACTCTGAAGTTTTATTTTTTCTTTTAACATGTTATTCCGCATTTTCGAGTACCTCCTCAGCTAATTTCTGATATGCTGCAGCAACTTTTCCCTTCGGATCATATTTAAAAATACTTACTCCTTCTGCCGGCATTTCCTCCGCTCGTATAGAACGCGGAATAAAGAATGAATACACAGCAATGCTATTTCCATATGTAGCCGTGACCAGTTCGCGAATTTCCCGTGCAAATACAGTCCGCTCATCCACCATAGTCAGCAAAAGCCCATCTATTGTTAATTGGGGATTAAGCTGTCTCTTTATTTTTCCAATCGATTTAAACAATTGCTGTAACCCCTTTAGTGACCAATACCCTGCCTGTACCGGAATAAGAACGCTATCAGCACATGCAAAGACGTTAATAGTAATCATTCCAAGCGAAGGCATACAATCAATCAAAATATAATCATAGTTTTCTCTCACAATCGAGATATACTCTCGAAGAATAAGCTCCCTACTCATCACATTAACAAGAGATACCTCCATACCGGATAATTCAATGTTCCCCGGCATAATATCTACACCCTCTTCGTGATGTAGAATTCCATCTGCTGCCTTAACTCCATGATCATTAATAATATCTCCCATTATTGTTGCCAAGGTTACATCCAATTGATCCGGGTCTTCAATTCCCATTCCTGATGTAAGACTTCCTTGAGCATCTGCGTCCACTAAAAGGACCTTTTTGCCTTGTCTCGCTAATCCTACACCTAAATTGATTGCGGTGGTGGTCTTCCCAACTCCGCCCTTCTGATTCGCAATTGCAATAACTCTACACATGATATCTACCTCTACTTTCCTAAATTCTCTTTACTGTTGTTTTCTACTTCTACGTAAGCTCGATAATACTTATCCGTTCCCTTGTTCTGGAACGTATCCGAAAATTCTGTTACCTTCACTTCCGGACTCTTTCTCAATACCTTTCCAAACCAAGCAATATCCTTCTTAGTTCCCATCAATCTAATCTTTAACATTAATCTTGCCCTCCTAAAGCTGCATACAGCTCTCGATTATCCTTAGTGAATTCCGGATACCGAATTTGTACTGCCTGCCAAAAGTACGGAGCGTAACGTCGTAATCCCATACGCTGGGAGTTCCATTACAATAAAGATTGAATGCCATCCTAACCGCTTTCATACTCCCGCTCGTCTGCCATCCTTCAGATAAACAATCTGTTTTTACCAGACCGGTTTTAAAATCATAGATACGATAAACATTTTTTCTTGTGTCCGCGCAAATGCCCAGACAGTAACAAAGTGCTTTGTGGTAAACATCCTGCACCCTTACTTCTTGCAGCTTTTCAACGTAGAATCTCTCATGTGCATCGCTAATAAATTGTAACCTCTCTTCTTGCTTTGTTCCTGCACTTAACGCTGTGTTTCTCATATTGTTATCCTCCTGATATAATAATAAAAAGCACCCCTACGGAGTGCCCTATATAAAAAATAGGGACACCTTTTTGGTATCCCTATAATCTATCGCCACGGATAGCCTCTATTCACTTTCATAGCAAGGATCATTTGTATCTCCAGTATCGAGGTCTATTGCAATGACCACCGTTACTCTTCTCAAAAGTTCCTTTTCCTTCTGAATTTCACTTACACGATTGAAACAGAAATATTCCGTAAAGTACGTAAATCTAAGGATTTCTACATACCCTCTCTTTGTATCAACACCACAGTCTCCACGTGCCCCGTCATCGGAAACATATCCACCGGCTGCGCTTTCACCAGCTGATACCCATTCTCCTCCAGATACTTTACATCTCTTGCCAGCGTTGCCGGATCACAGGATACATATACAACCCGCTTCGGTTCCATATTTACAACCGTCTGCAATAAGGCTTCATCGCAGCCCTTTCGCGGCGGGTCCACCACAATAACATCCGCACGCATACTGCCGCCGCTTTCGCGGTATTTAGCAGGGAGCACCTCTTCCGCTGCCCCTACAAAAAACTCTGCATTCGTGATACCGTTACGAAGCGCATTCTGCCTTGCATCCGCAATCGCCTGTGGTATGATTTCTACGCCGTATACCTGCTTTGCCTTTGCCGCTAAAAATAGAGAGATTGTGCCGATGCCGCAATATAAATCCCATACAACCTCATTTCCGGTCAACTCGGCAAACTCTAATGCTTTCCCGTACAGCACCTTCGTCTGTACCGGATTTACCTGATAAAAGGAAAGCGGTGAAATCCGATAAGAAACCTCCCCAATATAATCCGTAATATAAGCATCCCCCCACACTGGGATAATTTCGGTCCCAAGAATCACGTTAGTTTTCTCGCAATTCACATTCAGACATACTCCCTTTAATGTCAGCTTCTGTTTTGCGCCGTTCTGCGCCTTATTTCGAAACTCCTCTGCTGCATTTGCACTGTTTTCTGTCCCGTCGCAGCAAAACTCCTCTATCGCTGTTTTCAGCCGTTTTGCCAGTTCCTCCGCCTTAGGAACGCTTTTTCCGTTGACAATAAGGCAAACCAACACTTCTCCGGTTACCGCACCCACACGGGTTAAAATATGCCGCACCAGACCGGTATGGCTTTCTTCCTCATATGACATAATATGATACTGCTCCATATGCTCCCGCACCACGTTACAAATCACCGCATTCACTGGTGCCTGAATGGCACAGGTGGCACAGGAAATGATGGTGTGGCTGTGTCCGGCATAAAATCCGGTCACAATCCGCCCGTTTTTGTCCCGTCCTACCGGAAACTGCGCTTTATTACGGTACGCAAGTGGGCTGTCCATACCAAGAATCGGCAAAAGTACCGAGGCTTTCTGCGATTTTTCAAACTTCACGCCTCCGACACGCTCCAGACATTCCTTCACCTTACGCTCCTTCCACGAAAGCTGCGCCGCATAACTCATCTGCTGTAGCTGACATCCCCCACAGTGCCCCGCCACAGGACATACCGGCTGTATCCGGTCTTTGGACGGGCGCAACAGCGTTTCTATTTTCGCGTAGCCGTAGGTTTTCTTTGCTTTCAAAACCCTTGCCTCCACCACATCACCAACTACAGCTCCCTTTACAAACAAAGTAAAGCCATCGGCTCTGCCGATGCCCTCGCCATCGTTCCCTATATCCGTAATTTCCAGTGTTACAAGCTCATTCTTTTTTGGTGTCATGCTTCCCTTTCCTGCTTTCCTTCTGGTGTCAGAACCATCCCTCGTCTCTTTTGATATTTATCGCACGGTCATTTTCAAAAATTCCCGTTGCATTACCAACGCGCATCATTCGCATCCATTATCCATGCCTTGAAGATTACGAAATCAGCCTCGTTGTTACCAAACTTCTGAGCCTGCGATGAAAAAGCAGTAAATCATTGTATAAGTCCCTGCTTCCGACAACCATATGATACTGATTACCTATAAAAGTGAAATCACCACCCAGTTCTATCAAAAATGCTCTAATATTATTGACTAACTGCATTTCCAACTCATGCTCTGAATATTCCGGTGATAACTCTGCGAAATCAAATGTATATTCATCCTTAACTGCTAACTTTTCCTGTACACTGCGTTCCGCCAAAAATATCAAATCAAAATTAGTCTGATTTAACAAATATTTTTCATATGTTTGTGCTTCCACAAAATTTGTCAACACACGTTTCGTCCAACCGTAGCGTTTTGTCATTTGAATATAAAATTCTCGTTGCAAATCATCCTTACATTTTT
>CAZCON010000121.1:0-5227 GCA_964500085.1 uncultured Lachnospiraceae bacterium | reverse complement strand
ATTTTGGACGATGCCACGTCGGCGCTTGATCTGGCGACAGAGGGAAGGCTGCAGAGGGCTTTGAAGGAGAAACTTAAGGATACCACGATTCTTATGATTGCACAGCGAATTGCCAGTGTCAGACAGGCAGACCGTATTGCGGTGCTGGAGGAGGGAACTATTTTACATTGTGGTACTCACGAGGAGCTGTTAAAATGCAGCCCGACGTACCGAGATATTTACGATTCCCAGATGAAATCCGGTGCGTATCAGGAAGGGGGCGCTGCAAATGAATAATCCGGCAGGAAGACCGCAGGGAACCGGAAATGAACCGCCGCGTATCGTACTCGGAGGACGAAGAGGTCCGGCTGCCATGCAGGCAAGAATCAATAAGGAAAAACCGAAAAACACGAAGCAGACTCTGTTTCGTCTGCTTAAGGTAATCGGGCGCAGTAAATATTTGCTGCTCTGTCTGCTGATTACCATGAGCGCAGTGACTGTGATGGATTTGTTCGGACCAACCCTGCAGGGAAAGGCGATTGATACGATTCATTCCGAGGAGGGGCATCTTACGGTAGATTTGGAGGCAATGCGCGGAGTGCTGCTGCAGATGCTGCTTTTGTTTTCGATGAGTGCACTGTTTACCTATATGCAGGGAGTGTTAGCGGCAAAAATCTCGCAGGATACGGTATTTGCCATGCGGAATGACCTGTTTGCAAAAATCAGTCATCTGTCGATTGCAGATACCGATAATCGTAGTCATGGAGATTTGATGTCCCGTATGACGAATGATGTGGAAAATGTGTCGAATGCGGTTTCCCAATCCATAGCATCCCTGTTTTCCAGTGTTCTTACCTTTGCAGGAGCGGTGATTTTCATGCTGCGCTGTAACGTGATTATAACACTGGTGGCATTTGTGACAGTGCCTCTGACGCTTCTGGTATCAGCAAAGCTCGCAAAATTTATGCGCCGCTATTTTGTACAGCAGCAAATGCTGCTCGGCAGGTTAAACGGTGAGGTAGAGGAGATGGTAATCGGCTATAAAACGGTGGTTGCCTATGGTAAGGAGCCGGAAACCATTGAGAAATTCAGCGCCATCAGCGAGGAGCTTCGGAAGACCAGTATCCGTTCCCGTGTATTTGGCTCTGTTATGGGGCCGTGTATGAATTTTCTCGGAAATCTCCAGTATGTACTGGTTGCATCCTTTGGCATTTTCTTTGTCATCAAAGGAAAAATGTCGGTAGGGAATATTCAGTCGATGCTGCAGTATTCCAAGAAGTTTAACCGTCCGATTAATGAGATTGCAAATCAGTATGCATCCATTATGACGGCGCTTGCGGGTGCGGAGCGTATTTTTGAAATTATGGATACGCCGGATGAAATTGATGAAGGCATGCTTACGGTTTCTCCGGAGGAAATACAGGGAAATATCCGGTTCCGCGAGATCGCATTTGGCTATGTACCGGAGGAGCCGGTCTTAAAGGGAATGAATCTTTCCGTAAAGAAAGGGCAGAGAATTGCAATTGTAGGAGCCACCGGCTCCGGAAAAACCACAGTGGTAAACCTTCTGACACGGTTCTATGAGCTGGATGGCGGTCACATTTATGTAGATGATATGGATATTACGGAGCTGCCGAAGAAGACCCTGCGTGAATCCATTGCCATTGTATTACAGGACACGGTTCTGTTTGCGGATACGATACGGGCGAATATCCGCTACGGGAAGCCGGAGGCTACAGAGGAGGAGCTTCGTTTTGCGGCGAGGACGGCTAAGGCAGATACCTTCATTGAACGTCTGCCGGACGGCTACGATACGGTGTTGACGGAGGGCGGCAGTAATCTTTCTCAGGGACAGCGGCAGTTGCTTGCCATTGCCCGCGCAGTAATTGCAAATCCGAGAATTCTGATACTGGATGAGGCAACCTCAAATGTTGATACGAGAACGGAAATGCACATTCAGCAGGCAATGCTTGCGCTGATGAAAAACCGTACCAGTCTTATTATCGCTCATCGGCTTTCTACGATTCGTGATGCGGATAAAATTGTAGTATTAAAGGATGGCGTCATTGCAGAGGAGGGCAGTCATGAGGAGTTGCTTGCAAAAAAAGGTGAATATGAGAAGTTGTATCAGAATCAATTCGCCGGGATTGCGACCTGATGAATGGCCGTATGTGATATGGCTTTGAAAAATTACAGGGAGGTAAAGCGGTTATGAAAAAGGGAAGCTGGTGGCTACAGGCAGGACTTTCGATTGTCCTGACCCTGTTTCTTATCGGGATTTCTGTAGTTGGGACCCTGGCATTTAAGCCACTGTATTATGCTGACATGGAAAAATTGCAGATTGCAGAAAGCTCCGGCTATTCCGAGAAAACGATTCGGGAAAACTATGATGCGCTGATTGACTACAATTTGTCATGGGCGGATGGAGAGCTTTCCTTTCCGAGCCTTCCAATGTCGGAAACCGGAAAAATTCACTTCGAAGAGGTAAAGGAGATTTTTGACGGGTTTAAGTACCTGACGGTGTTTGGAGGTATACTCGGAGCTGCCGGAATTGTCTGGATGGCGAAGCAAAAGGAATATCGCTATTTGAAAATGACGGCAGTCGTGTCCTGTACGCTTCCGGTGCTGCTTGCAATTCTGGTTGCTGTGTGCTGGGAGCAGGTATTTGTTGTGTTCCATACGCTGTTTTTTCAGAATGATTATTGGCTGTTTAATCCTTTTACGGATCCGATTATTACCATTCTTCCGGATGAGTTTTTCATGCACTGCGCCTTGCTGATATTTGGCGGCGTACTGTTTGGAGCAGCGGTATGCGCGGCACTGTATATGCTGCTAAAACACAAAGCGGCAAAATCGTCAGAGTGATTGGAAAGGCAGAAGCAGCTGTATTCAGTAATCAAGAACGCTGTGCCCCAGTAGTTCTTTATCGCAGTTTTCCAGGACGTTTTTGTCGGCTGCCACGATGTAGAAAAACAGGGAAACTCCTTTCTTTTCCAGATAGCGTCCGTACAGTCGTCCGTACATCGGAACGGGAGCCAGAGATTCTGTTACCGGATAATTCGGCTTGCCGTATTGCAGATAGGACGGGGTAAAGCCAACACTTTTATGGGAAGCGCCGTTTACGGTAAGCGTGGCATCTATGCGGTAGAACCCATCGTTTCCGGCGTAGAAAAGCGGTTCGGAAATGTCGGTAATTTCCCAGGAAAACACGGAATTTTTATTTGTCAGGCCAAATTCAGAAAGCACCAGCCGGGAGAAGTCATAGTTTGGAATCTCTGCCACGGTAGCGGCATCCGGGAAAAGCGTGCCATCTGCCAGTCGGGTAAAGCCGTAGGGCGCTCCGGCGGCAGTCTTGACAAGATAAGCTCCATAAAAGCTGTTGTAGTAGGGAGAGGAGGTATCATAAAGTCTGCTGCAGCCCCTCCATAGAGAAAAGGCCGGAAAATTGTAAAGGATTGTCAGGGACAGGGAGGAATCTCCTGTAAACCTCTGAAATCCGCTATCAGCCGTAAAGGTCATGACAAAGGGATACCAATCGGAACGGAGGGTCGTAAGACCGCCCGGAATAGAAAGCGTGATATCCTCAGTGGTAAGCAGACTGTCTGCCTGATTCATTCTGCTGTATATGCTCATGACAGCCATGCTGTAAAATACATTTGCAAGTGGAGAAAGACAGAATAGAAGGAGCAGTGCAAGGAGCCTTTTGGGAATTTGTTTTTTGAAGCTTATTTGTAAAGTCATGGTGCCAGTTTCCCTTTTCATAACGTCTCTCCTTTCCTTTGCTTTTCTGACAGAAGCTTTTTCTTTATCTTGGCATACCTTTGCAGGAAATACAACCCCTTTCGCAGAATATTTACAAAAAAAATGCACATACTCCTTTCGATAAGGAGGAACCGGAATGTTTGGATTATTGGTAGCGATTATTTCAGGAGCTTTAATGAGTATTCAGGGCGTTTGGAATTCAGGCGTGACAAAGCAGACAAGTATCTGGACGGCAGCGGGCTTTGTGCAGTTCTCTGCGCTTTTGGTTTGTGTTGTGGCATGGTTTATTTCAGGGAAAGAGAAAAGCATCGGCTCCCTGCTTACCGTCAGCCCAAAATATTTTTTGCTCGGCGGCATTTTGGGAGCCTTTATCACCTTTACGGTAATTAAAAGCGTGGAATTGTTAGGACCGGCAAAATCAGCCATGTTTATTGTGTCTGCACAGCTTATTGTGTCCTATATCATCGAAGTGTTTGGACTGTTCGGAACGGAAAAGGAGCCGTTTTCCTGGCAGAAGTTGTGCGCGGCAGCAGTGACTGTCGGAGGTGTTATATGGTTTAAAACGGCAGGGGCGAAGTAGTTGCAGATATCAGTGGAAAACACTTGTTTTTTTAGAAAAGTTCCGTTAAAATAGAAAACGAGAGAACAGGTCCACTCGCATTCCTGACAGGAGGAAGCATGGACAGAAATCAAAAACGAAAAACGGTTCTGACGGTCTGTTTTATAGTGGTCTGTGGGTTGATATCCGTCGGACTCCACTTTGGAATGCAGAACGAGGGGCAGATTGTACTGGAAAAGAAGACAGAGGAGTATTCTGCAAAGAGTGAGACAGAGACAGATGGTGTGCTTTTGCAGGAGACCGCAGGAAGAGCAGAATCCGGGCTTGAGGACGAAGAAAATGTGTCAGTGCCGGAAGAAGGACAGGCAGAGCTGCTATATGTGCATCTTTGCGGTGCAGTGGTAACAGAGGGAGTATATTCTCTTCCGAGAGGCAGCAGATTGGCAGCTGCGGTAGAAGCAGCGGGCGGTTTTGCGGAAGCAGCGGATCGCAGCTATCATAATTTGGCGGCTGTGCTTTTGGACGGACAGAAGGTGTATATACCTACAAAGGAGGAAACAGCGCAGCTTTCTGTGACAGAACGCCTGGGAAAACAGACGGGCAGAACGGATGAAAATGACGGAATGCAGTCTGGTTTGGCAGAGGCGGGACAGAAGGTTAATCTTAACCGTGCGACCAAGGAGGAGCTGATGACCTTACCGGGGATCGGGGAAGCAAAGGCAGAAAGTATTCTTTTGTACCGGGAAAGGATAGGACCGTTCCAAAGTATTGAGGAGTTAAAACAGGTTTCCGGTATCGGAGAGGCAATGTTTGAACGAGTGAAGGCTGCGATTGTAGTAGAATGATGAGGTGTTTGTGTGAATAAGAGAGTTTTGGTGGTAGATGATGAAAAGCTGATTGTAAAGGGAATCCGTTTCAGCCTGGAAC
>CAZCON010000120.1:0-5228 GCA_964500085.1 uncultured Lachnospiraceae bacterium | reverse complement strand
ATTTATGAGTGAGTATATGCCGGAGCATTGTGCGATTACAACAATTGAGAAGGTGGAAATGCGAATCAGGGAGGCGAAGAAAAATCTGGCAGAAATTCCGCGTGCAGAGCAGGTGACGCTTATCTGCGGTGATGCAAATGAAGTGTTGAAGGAGCTTGCGGACAAGGGAGAGCGGTATCCGTTTATTTTTATGGATGCGGCAAAGGGACAGTACATGAATTTTCTGCCTCAGCTGATGAAGCTGCTGCCGGAAGGCGGTATTCTGATTACGGATAACGTGCTGCAGGAGGGAACCATTGTAGAGTCGAAATATACGATTCCCCGGAGGGAGCGCACCATTCATATGCGGATGCGGGAGTATGTGTATACCTTAAAGCATACTCCTGAGCTGGAAACGGTGGTGCTACCGGTGGGAGACGGAATGACCTTAAGTGTGAAAAAGGAAAACAGCATGGAAAACTAAAATGCAATCAGCAGAAAACCAAGGACAGAAAGACCTGTCACTGTAGAAAAACAGGAGAAAGCAGGGTCGGAAAGCGGGAATCTATGGAACGAAGAAGAAAGCCGGAGCTGTTGGTGCCGGCGGGCAGTCTGGAAGTATTAAAAATAGCAGTAAAGTATGGTGCGGATGCGGTATACATTGGCGGTGAAATGTACGGTCTGCGGGCAAAGGCGCATAACTTTTCCTCTGCAGATATGAAAAAGGGAATTGCCTATGCCCATGAGCACGGTGTTAAGGTATATGTTACGGCAAACATTACGGCACACAACCGTGATCTTGCAGGGGTGGAGGAATATTTCCTTGAATTAAAGAAAATCGGACCGGATGCTTTGATTATATCGGATCCCGGAGTATTTGAAATTGCAAGGGAGCTTTTACCTGAGATGGAGCTGCACATCAGTACGCAGGCGAATAATGTAAATTACCGTACCTGCCGTTTCTGGCATCGGCTGGGAGCGAAACGTGTGGTGTCTGCAAGGGAGCTTTCGCTGGAGGAAATCGGCGAACTGCGTCGTAATATTCCGGAGGAGCTGGAAATAGAAACCTTTGTACATGGAGCAATGTGCATTTCCTATTCAGGGCGTTGTCTGTTGAGTAATTATTTTACAGGAAGGGACGCCAACCTTGGAGCATGTACCCATCCGTGTCGCTGGAAGTATTATCTTATGGAGGAAAGCAGACCGGGAGAGTATCTTCCGGTAGTTGAAAACGAGCGGGGGACATATATTTTCAATTCCAAGGATTTGTGCATGGTTGAGTACATTCCGAAGCTGGTAGCGGCCGGTATTGACAGCTTTAAAATTGAGGGTCGGATGAAAACGGCACTTTACGTGGCAACGGTGGCGCGAACCTATCGCCAAGCCATTGATGATTACTTTGAAAGTGAAGAAAAGTACAGAGAACGGTTGCCGTATTACAGGGAAGAAATTGCAAAATGTACGTATCGTAGTTATACGACCGGCTTTTTCTTCGGAAAGCCGGGAAGCGATGCCCAGGTATACGAAAATAATGATTATAATAAGGAGTATACGTATCTTGGCTTTCCGGTGGAGGTCACAGAGGACGGCAGGCTTTTTATGGAACAGCGGAATAAATTCTGCGTTGGAGATACGGTAGAGCTTATGGATTTTAACGGTGAAAGCCGTTATGCAAAGGTTTTGCAGATTACGGATACCGAGGGGAATACAATGGAAAGCTGTCCGCACCCGCAGCAGATGCTGTATGTAACCTTGGATCAAACCGCGGAACCGCTTACGATTTTACGGATACAGAAGGAAAGGTAAGAAAGCGCTTCGCAGAAGGCTTTGTTCAGAACATTAAAAATCTTTTGGGGCGACAGGCACGGGTCATGTTTTCACGTCATAGGCTGTTAGAAAGAACGGACGGAGGCGTGATGTGTTATCCTTTCCGAAACCGCTTGAAGCAAAAGAGGAAGAGGCATTATTTGCGGCGTTTCGTGCCGGGGAGACGAAAGCAAGAGATTTGCTGATTGAGCATAACTTACGACTGGTAGCCCATATCGTAAAAAAATATACCCAGCCGGAAAAGGATAGTGAGGATTTGCTTTCCATCGGTACGGTGGGGCTGATTAAGGCGGTGGATACCTTTGATGAAAGGAAAGGAATCCGTCTGGGAACCTATGCGGCCCGATGCATTGAAAATGAGCTTCTTATGTTTTTCCGAGCAGGGAAAAAATCAGCAAAGGAGGTCTATCTGTATGACCCCATTGGCACAGATAAAGAGGGAAATGCAATCAGCCTGCTGGAAATTATTGAGACGGAAGAGGAGGATTATTCAGAACGGGCAGAACGAAGAGAAAAGCTTGGTATGCTGCCGCGGCTTCTAAAGGAGTGTCTGGAGGAACGAGAGCAGGAAATTGTCGCACTGCGTTATGGACTGCTTGGGGGAAGGGAACTGACCCAGAGAGAAATTGCAGAGCGTTTATCCATTAGCCGCAGCTATGTATCAAGAATTGAAAAAAAAGCACTCAGAAAATTACGGGAGGGCTATGCCCTGTCAGGACAGCAGGGGCAGAAAACGACAGGAAAAGAGTACACCGGAAGCTGAGAAGGAGGCACGAAGGATGGAAGATGGGCTGCTTCTGAAGTTAAAAAAATATAATACAACCATGCTCCCGATGCATATGCCGGGGCATAAAAGAAACCCTGCGCTTTCCGGAAAAGGCGGTTATTTGGAAGCATTGTGTGCGGATTGTGACATAACGGAAATTACAGGGTTTGATAATCTGGCAGAGCCGAGGGGGATTTTATTCGATTTAAAAAAACGCGCGGCTGCCCTTTGGCACAGCAAGGAAGCATATCCTCTCGTCAATGGGAGCACTGCCGGTATTCTTGCCGGAATTTATGCCGTGTTGCAGCCGGGAGATACGGTGCTAATAGCGCGCAACTGCCATAAGTCGGTGTATAACGGAGTGCGGCTATCTGGTGCAAACGTGCGTTATCTTTTGCCGGAGGTAGAGCCTGTGACAGGAATTTGCGGCGAAATTACGCCGGCTATGGTAGAGAAAGCGTGCGAAGAAATACCGGATATAAAGCTTGTAATCGTTACAAGTCCGACCTATGAAGGCGTAATCAGTGATGTGGAAGGCATCTGTCAGGTAGCGCATACCCGCGGAATTCCGGTGCTTGTAGATTCTGCCCATGGCGCACATCTGGGCTTTGAAGGCTTTCCAGAGGGCGCGACAACGTGTGGTGCGGATTTAGTGGTACATAGCCTGCATAAAACCCTGCCCTGTCTGACCCAGACGGCAATGCTGCACCGGAACGGCGACCTGGTGGATGGAGGAAGATTACAGGAGGCAGTTAATCTGTTTCAAACAAGCAGTCCGTCTTATTTACTGCTTGCATCGATGGAAGGGTGCATTGGTTTACTGGAGGAAAGGGGAAAGCTTTTATTTCAGGAGTGGCAGGCGGCACTCAACCTGTTTTATAAGGAGGTGCAAGGGCTGCAATCACTGTCAGTGCTCGGAGCAGAGGAGGACAATACCTGTCTGCCGCGGCCGGGGCAGGAGGAAAAAGTCTGCTTAGGAGTGCGCGACATGGGAAAACTGATTCTTTGTACAGGGAAAACAGGTTTGACCGGAGCGGCACTTATGGAAAGACTGCGGACAGAGTATCATATTGAGGTGGAAATGGCAGCAGAGCGGTATGTGCTGGCCATGACCGGTATGGGGGATACAAAGGAGTCGCTTAAGCGGTTGGCAGATGCACTCCGAAGGATAGACAAAAGCTTTGCGCCGGAAAATCAGAGTATAGGAATACTGGAAACGATAGACGGGAGAAGTATATTGCCTTATCCGGAGCAGGTTTGTTCCATCGCTGCAGCCATGCAGCGGGTGGGTACGGAAAAGCAGTTAGAAGCTGCTGCAGGTGACGTGGCAGCAGAACATATCTGGGCGTATCCGCCGGGCATTCCTTTGGTCGTTGCCGGAGAACGGATAACGAAGGAGCTGGCTGCGTATCTGGAGGAAAAGGTGCAAAACGGAGTGGAGCTGCATAAAAGTGACGGCACGATGGGAGAGACGCTTACAATAAAGGTAATGGAAAGGGAAGTGGAAAGGGAAATGTGAGAGTGAAGCAAAGAAGCGGTTGACAAATTCCTTGCCTTTGGACTATAATACTATTATTGACTTAGATTATACATAAAAGGAGCATGAATATCATGAACAGAATCAATACATTGAATACGAGAGATTTATCCGCAAGTCTTATGGATGGCGGCTGTGGTGAGTGCCAGACCTCCTGTCAGTCTGCCTGCAAGACCTCCTGTGGCGTTGCAAACCAGCCGTGTGAGAATACGAAGAGCCGCATCAGAACCCTACATACCCGCAGCCTTACGGCAAGCCTTGCAGATGGTGGCTGTGGTGAGTGCCAGACCTCTTGTCAGTCTGCCTGCAAGACCTCCTGTGGCGTTGCAAACCAGCCGTGTGAGCGTTAATTGTAATTATTTCAGTGAAAATGAGACCGCCGGATTTCGGTAAAGGAATCCGGCGGCTTTTATGTGGAGACAAAGCACAGGCGGGCATGCCGTTTACTGAAGCGTGCTTCAGACAGTGCCAAAGCAGGTGAGCCTATGCTTTCACGCAGGGAAAAAGGAGAGATTTTATGATACACCAGTATAAAATGAATGGCTATAATATTGTCATTGATGTGTTCAGCGGCTCAATTCATGTAGTGGATGAGGTGGCATATGACATTGTTTCGCTGTATGAGACAACATCGGCAGAGCAGATTGTGGCGCAGCTGACAAAAAAGTATGAGGAGCAGGGGCTGACGGCGGAGGAGGTCAGTGACTGCCTTCGCGAGATAGAGGCACTGGTGGCAGCCGGGCAGCTTTTTTCAAAGGATATTTATGAGGATAAGGCAGGCGTGCTGAAAAATAAAAGCAATGTTATTAAGGCATTGTGTCTGCATGTGGCACATACCTGTAATCTAAACTGTAATTATTGCTTTGCCAGTCAGGGAAAGTATCAGGGAGAGCGTGCCCTGATGTCTTTTGCGGTGGGAAAGCAGGCATTGGACTTTCTTATTGCACATTCCGGTACCAGAACCAATCTGGAGGTAGACTTTTTCGGCGGCGAACCGCTGATGAACTGGGACGTGGTGAAGCAGCTTGTAGCATACGCCAGAACACAAGAGCCGATTTATAAAAAGAAGTTCCGTTTTACCCTGACAACGAATGGTGTACTGGTAGATGAGGATGTGAT
>CAZCON010000119.1:0-5266 GCA_964500085.1 uncultured Lachnospiraceae bacterium | reverse complement strand
GTGTACCATCTCCACACAACGAAGCACATTCGCAGAATGACCGTGAGCAGAATCAATCACGATTGCATCCACCTTTGCCTTTACAAGCGCATCTACACGCTCCAGAATATTAGCTGTTACGCCTACTCCTGCCGCACAAAGCAGTCTGCCCTGTGCATCCTTTGCAGAAAGCGGATATTTAATCTGCTTTTCGATATCCTTAATCGTAATCAGACCCTTTAAATTCCCCTCTGCATCGACAATCGGAAGCTTTTCCTTTCTTGCCTTCGCAAGAATCTTCTTTGCCTCCTCCAGCGTAACCCCCTCATGTGCCGTTACCAGCCCTTCAGAGGTCATGCTTTCCTTAATCTTCTTTGAAAAATCCGTTTCAAACTTCAGGTCACGGTTTGTAATAATACCGACAAGCTTCTTTCCCTCCGTAATCGGAACGCCGGAAATGCGATACTTTGCCATCAGCTCATCTGCATCATGTAATGTATGCTCCGGAGACAAAGAAAACGGATCAGTAATAACACCATTCTCGGAACGCTTTACCTTATCTACCTCTTCTGCCTGCGCCTCAATACTCATATTTTTGTGAATTACGCCGATACCGCCCTGTCTTGCCATTGCAATCGCCATGCGGTGTTCCGTTACCGTGTCCATACCCGCACTCATCAGCGGAATGTTCAGCTTAATGCTCTTTGTCAGGTAAGTGGTAAGGTCTACCTGATTTGGAATCACTTCCGAATAAGCCGGTACTAATAACACGTCATCAAAGGTAATGCCGTCACCGATAATCATGCCCATTTTCTTCATCCTCACTTTCCTTAAAATAATTGCTTACACCTCAGGGGGTGTTTCAGTATAGTATACTTTTTTTCCAAACGCTTGTCAAGCAGGAAACAACAGAATTTCATGAAAAAAAACGGGCTACTACATTTTTTTTGCGTAATAACCCGTTCATTACAGTTTTTATTTATTCAATAATGCTCTATCGTTTGCAAATTCTGCACCGCTCGCCTTTGAAAATTCCTCTAACAGTTCTTCCACCGTCAGCTTTTTCTTTTCCTCGCCGCGGATGTCGAGAATAATTCTGCCTTCGTGCATCATAATCAGACGGTTTCCGTGGGTAATGGCATCCTTCATGTTATGCGTTACCATCATAGCCGTAAGCTTTCCCTCCGCAATGAACTTATCCGAAAGCTCCAACACAGTGGCTGCCGTCTTCGGATCCAGTGCTGCGGTATGTTCATCCAGAAGCAGCAGCTTTGGTCTTTTCATTGCCGCCATCAAAAGAGTCAATGCCTGCCGCTGTCCACCGGAAAGCAGGCCCACCTTCGTGGACAGGCGATTTTCCAGACCAAGACCAAGTGGGCGCAGCATTTCGCGGAACTCCTCACGCTCCTTTTTGGTAATCGCCCAGCGAAGCAGACGCTTCTGCCCTCTTCTTGCTGCCAAGGCAAGATTTTCTTCAATCCACATATCCGCTGCAGTTCCCATCATCGGGTCCTGAAACACACGTCCCAGATACTTTGCGCGCTTATACTCCGGAAGTCTGGTAACATCAATTCCATCAATAAGAATCTGTCCCACATCTGCGGTAAGCACGCCGGAAACCATATTTAACAGCGTGGATTTTCCGGCACCGTTTCCGCCGATTACTGTGACGAAATCCCCATCCTCCAGCGTCAGATTCACACCATTTAATGCTTTCTTCTCGTTAATGGTACCCGGATGGAAGGTCTTATAAATATTCTTAATTTCCAGCATTCTTTGCAGCCCCCTTTCTTGCAAGGCGCTTCTGCTGCAGCTGCTTCTTCCAGTACGGAACGCCAAGGAATACTGCAACCACCAAAGCGGAGAACAGCTTCATATCATTTGCATTTAAGCCAAGACTTAATACCAATGTAATTACCACATAATAAATCACGCCGCCGCATACTACACCCAGTAACCGCAGAGCAAAATTTTTAAATATCTTTCCAAACACAACAGAACCGATAATGACCGCTGCAAGACCAATTACAATGGCACCGCGTCCCATATTGATATCTGCAAAGCCCTGGTACTGAGTAATCAAAGAGCCGGATAAAGCCACAATACCATTGGAAAGCATCAGACCAAGTATCTTGTTCCGTTCCGTATTGATTCCATTCGCACGTGCCATTGCCTGATTGGAGCCGGTTGCACGCAGGGAATGTCCCAGCTCTGTTCCAAAAAACCAATATAACAGTGTAATCAGTATTACGACAAATATACCACCCACAAGAATGGACTGCGGAATCTTGCGTAAAGAAAGCAACAGGTCATACTTCATTACAGAAAGCGGCATATTTGCTGCCCCGCTCATAATCCGCAGGTTAATCGAGTACAGCGCAAGCTGCGTCAGAATGCCTGCAAGAATTGCCGGAATCCCAAACTTCGTATGGAACAGACCGGTTAACAGTCCGGCTGCACAGCCTGCCAGAAACGCAATAATCATGGATGGTCCGATTCCAAAGCCATTTGTCATACAGACAACCATTACTGCACCTCCGGTACCAAAGGAACCGTCTACTGTCAAATCTGCCATATCCAAAATCTTATATGTAATGTAAACACCGATTGCCATAATACCCCAGATAATACCCTGGGCGGCTGCTCCCGGAAGGGAGGATAAAAATGCACTCATCAATCATACCTCTCAAAAAGGCGGGAACAGCACCCTATGCCTCTTTTGTGCTGTTTCCGCTATTCACTGTGTTATTCTGTCTCAACTGCCACATACCCATCCGGCACCGTAATTCCGAGCGTTTTACAACGCGCCTCTACATACTGCTTTGTGAGCTCAGTGGTGTAACCAATTTCTATTTCTGCCGGGTCTGCCCCATTTACCAGAATCTCATATGCCTGTTCGCCTGCCGCATAACCGATGCTGTAATAGTCAATGGACAGGGTTGCAACACCGCAGCCTTTGCAAATTCCTGCTTCACCTGCTACAATCGGAACGCCTGCCGGACCTGCCACGCCTTCTACGCTGCCGACGCAGGATGCCATCGTATTGTCCGTCGGAATATAAATTACATCGCTTGCCTCACAGGCTGCAGAGGTAACCATTGCCACGTCATTTGTGTCAGAGCAGGTATATTCTACGGTTTCCATTCCGAGTGCTGCAAGATAATCCGCAATCTTTACTGCCTGATACTTAGAGTTTGCCTCCGTTGCACAGTAAAGAATGCCTACCTTCTTTGCATCCGGAAACAGCTCCTTAATCATGGCTGCCTGTTCATCCAACGGTGCCAGGTCACAGGTGCCGGTTACATTGACTCCGGTTTTCCCGGTCCTGTCATCAATATCCAGCGCAGTGGCATAATCCGTAATTGAAGTGGCTACAATCGGAATATCCGCAGTTGCTGCGAATGCAGACTGCAGGGATGCCGTTGCATTTGCCATAATCAGGTCCACCTTGTCCGATACAAACTTATTTACAATTGTTCCGCAGGTAATCGGATCTCCTGCTGCATTCTGTAAATCAAACTGAACCTTATCTCCCAGCTTTTCCGTCAATGCGTCCTGAAAGCCCTTTGTTGCCGCATCCAGTGCCTCATGCTGTACCAGCTGGCAAATGCCGATGCTGTATACGTCGTCCTTCTTTTCCCCACAGCCGACAAAGCCGGTCATTATGGTAGTGCACGCAAGTGCAAGTGCGAGCAGCTTCTTTAATTTCATTTTCTTTTCCTCCTGTAAAAAGCTTTGCAGACCCTTCTCCAAAGCATTTCGTGATCCGCTCCTTTTACTATAGCAATTTAAACGAATGAAGTCAAGATATTTTTATCACTCCGTTACTTTTCTTGGTGCTTTTTGCTTAATATAAGAAATCAGTTTCTCGTTTGGCTCAAAATAAATCAGCTTCTGCGTTTCTCCCCTTACCTCTGCAATAGCATATACCTTTCGGTCCGGCTCCTTCGAAGAAAAATCCAGCACACCCGCTCCATTACTTTTATAAGAATCCAACGCATGGGAATTGACCGGAGCCATCACCGCCACATTTTCAAAGTCCAGCCGGTACATATGCTTTCTCTTTTCCCCTGCCATAATTTTGTCAAAATCCAGCTGCCCGTCGCAAAACACATACTCATACATGACCTTCAGACGCGGCAATAACAAATACGCACACACAGCACCTACCATTCCCAAAAAGCCAAGCAGTAAGTTTCCGTATACAAGACCTGCCCCAATACAAAGCACCACGCCCGCAATCACCGCAAGTTTAATCAGGGTATCCTGAACTGTCACCTTCTTCTTCACACATACTTCCGTATATAAGTCATTCATCCGGCTTATCCTCTCCTTTCCCAGATACGCAGATACCTCGGAGACAAGCTGTCCCCGAGGTTCTGCCCTATGATCCCTTTTTCATTTTAAAAGGGCTCTGTCTCATTTACTTTTTACATCATGCCCATGCCCGGAGCGCCGCCTGCCGGCATTGCCGGAGCCTCTTCCTTAATGTTTGCAACCGCAGACTCTGTGGTCAAGAAGGTGGACGCTACGCTGGTTGCGTTCTGCAATGCGCTTCTGGTAACCTTTGCAGGGTCTAAGATACCATCCTTTACCATATCCACATACTCCTCGGTCAACGCATTAAAGCCGATGCCTACCTGCTGCTCTTTTACCTTATTTACGATTACGGAGCCTTCCAGACCTGCATTGGTTGCGATGCAACGAAGCGGAGCCTCAAGTGCAGCAAGAATAATGTTGGCACCGGTTCTCTCATCTCCCTCTAAGGTTGCTGCAAGCTTAGCGACCTCCTTGGAAGCGTGAATATAGGCAGAACCGCCGCCGGCGATGATACCCTCTTCCACTGCTGCCTTCGTAGCTGCAAGGGCATCCTCCATACGCAGCTTGTTTTCCTTCATTTCTGTCTCGGTAGCTGCTCCAACACGGATTACTGCCACGCCGCCGGCGAGCTTTGCAAGTCTTTCCTGAAGCTTCTCACGGTCAAACTCCGAGGTCGTTTCCTCAATCTGTGCCTTAATCTGTGCTACTCTTGCCGCGATTTCAGCCTTATCGCCCTCGCCGTCTACAATGATGGTATTTTCCTTCTGAACCTTAACCGACTTTGCACGGCCAAGCTGCTCCATCGTGGTATCCTTTAAGTCAAGACCGAGCTCATCGGTAATCACCGTACCGCCGGTCAGAATTGCGATATCCTGAAGCATTGCCTTTCTTCTGTCGCCAAAGCCCGGAGCCTTTACCGCAACGCATACAAACGTACCTCTCAGCTTATTTAAAATAAGTGTTGTAA
>CAZCON010000118.1:0-5314 GCA_964500085.1 uncultured Lachnospiraceae bacterium | reverse complement strand
TCCCATGGCTCCGTCCTTCAGTCCGCTGTCCACAATGCCTGACATCAGCTTTGGCTGCAATAAATCTGCAAACACCTCTCCCACCATCATAATCGGTGAAATTACCGCAAAGAACCAATAGGGCTTCAAAAAACGAAACAATTTCTTCATACTCTTCTCTCCTGCTCTGCTGTTTTTACAGCCAGTCATTATCTTTCCCTATTGTATGCCAATTTATAAAAATAGGCAAGAAGCCGAAAAAAATTTCATAAAACTTTTACGAATTGTCCTTTACATGCTTTTTCTGTTTTTTATCAGAATACATTCTCTGATCTGCCGCACGAATACAATCCTCCAGATAAGTATTCATTTCCGGGCAGAACACAAAATAACCATAGCTGAACGACAGCTCTGCCTGTTGTCCCCTCATGGCATTATACTCTGCAACAGAGTCCTGTACCCTCCTCCAGTAATCCTTTATCTCTGTTACATCAGAAATCATTCCCATTATCACAAACTCATCACCGCCATAACGGATTACATAGTAATGACCGCACGCCCTTTGTAAAATTTTTGCAGTGATGCTGATAATAGTATCACCCGTCTCATGTCCGTACACATCATTGATTTTCTTTAAGCCGTCCACGTCCACAAAGGATACCTGCATCTGCCCGTGGGACAACAAACATTTTCTTTTCAGCTCGGCAAAATAGCGCTCCATACCGAACCGGTTATATGCTCCGGTCAACGAATCCTTGATGTACATTTCATCCAGCCGTATCATCGCATTTTTCAGCATACACTGCTTACGAATATTTTCAATGGAATGTCCCATATAAATCAGCCAGCTGACATACAAGGGATTCAATACCGGAAACCTGCTGTCAACAAATACAACATAACCAAAATTCCGTTCCAGATAATGCAGTGGGGAGAAAATGTAGGTTTTCCCCGTTTCTGCATCCTGAAAAAGCTCGTCAAATGCATATTTCGATGGAAACGATGCCTTTTCCCGGAAAACTCCGTTTTTATAGGCAATCAGCACATCAACACGGTCAGAATAGGCAAGACGCTCCTGTATGCTTATTTCCTCCTGCTCCACCATGGCTGTCTTAAATGTATTCTCTACAAAGTTCTGATTGACACAGCAGAAAAATTCCGGAGGATTTACCTGCTCGATAAAAGCCTTTAACGCCGTCATCCAGCCCTCAAAGCCATCGGCCTCCATAATATTCTTTTCCATGGAATTGATATGGTGCGCCATCTTCCGGTAAGTAATATCCGTAATGTTAATGCCGCCTTCAAATGCTGCTTCCTTGTTTTTCATCAGGATATCCCATACCGATTCCTCCTCCAGAACCACCTCATCCGACACAACGGAATCCGTTTCCGTTCCTTTTCCCGTCATAAAAGAAAGCACCTTTTTACAGGCACGCTCCCCCAGCTCCTGCCCCTTAATACGTACTGAAATAATCCGCGGGTAATGTAAACGCCCCTCCATACTGTAATCATATCCGGTAATCACCACATCCTCAGGAACCCGGTAGCCCTTTTCCGTCAGAATATCGCAAATGGTAATTGCCATCGTATCATTGGCACAGACAATTGCCTCCGGAAACGGCAGCGGAGAGCTTAAAATTTCCTTTGCCGCACTTTCACCGCCTGTCACATAAAAATCTCCCCTGCTGATACGCTCCGGAAGTACCGGAATCCCATGCTCCGTCAGAACATCGACATATGCCCGGAACCTTGCTTCCGCATCGGCATTTCCTTCTACGCCCTTCACAAAGTGAAGCCGCTTCAGGCCACGTTCTTCTACCAGATATTCCACCATGCCACGCATTCCCGCATAGCTGTCTGCACAGACAGAGGATGCCCCTTGATATTTGCAGCCGATTGTCACAATCGGACAGGTCACCTCTGCCAGACGCTCCTCTAACAGCCTGCGGTTGACCGCCATGTGAAAAATATCCGCCAGCAGAATCACCCCGTCAAACAAATTCAGCTCCGGAAGCATGGCAATATTGACTTCCCCAAAATCATGTTTTTCCTTTTCATAAGCACCGGTAAACCAAAGAAATACTGCAATATTACAACCGTTTTTCTTTCCATAGGTTTCGATTCCCTTCAAAATCTCTGCCTGTGCATCAGAATCCAGTGCTGTCATTAAAACTGCGATATTCTTTTGCTTCATTTCCTTCTCCTATCCTGTAGTTATCCCCAAAAGCTACTCTAATAACTATCCTATCACAGTTAGGACTTTTTTACCAGTAGAAAAGTGGAAATCACTTAAATTTTTTCTATGTCTTTGCTCCGCACACCATAAAAAAGCTCCACAGCTTTCACTGCAGAGCCTTTTCCGTACTATTTTTATTTAAGAAGCCCCTTTAGCTTTTCCACAAGCTCCTTTGCTTCCTTCCGGTCTACCTTTGCCACTTCACAAATCTTATCAATCGCAGCGTCTGCCTTGCCGGACTCCAGAAGCTTAAGTATATCGCCCCGCTTGTCTGCCGGAAGCTTTGCCAGCACATCGTCCAGATTATCATCAATGGCATCTCGTACCTTATCCGCCACATTATCACCGATTGCATCCTTTGCCTTATCTAACACATTATTTAAAAATCCCATGCTATTCTTCCTTTCCGTGCACCCTGCACATTCATTTTCCATTACCACCTTATTATAAAACCTTCCGTACACAAAGTCAATAAAATAACGCTGCGGTCCCTGCCATTTTCGAAAAGCCAAAATAAAATAATAAAAACCGCATACACTAACTTATTGACAAAAGCGCTGAAAATCGGTACGATAACTATAGCGCCGGACGCTGCATTTTCATATAGTTTGCAGACCTGCAAAAGGAGTAATCTATGCTTGATTTCAAACCAATTCTTATAGAAGACAAGACCATCTACGACCGCTATCTGCTTGACGGCACGGAGCGAAGCTGTTCCTATTCCTTCGCAAATTTGTTTTTATGGGGTCGCCAGACCGCGGCCATTTATCAGGGCTACCTTGTGCTGTTCTCGCATTTCCACTGCCGGAGCGTCTATTCCTACCCCATCGGCACCGGCAATATCAAACCGGTACTGGATGCCATAATCGCAGACGCCGGAAAGCGCAACATCCCCTGCCGTCTTACCGGTATTACCCCAAAAACCTGGCAAACACTGGAAACGCTCTATCCGGGACGTTTTATGCTTCATACCGACCGGGCATCCCAGGATTATGTTTACGAAATTGATGCTCTTGCGGAGCTTACCGGCAGAAAATATCATGGCAAACGCAACCATTACAATAAATTCCGCGAAACCTATCCGGACTGTACCGTAACGCCGCTTACTGCGGCGCTGCTTCCACAGGTGCGGCGAATGCTCGCAGACTGGTATGAACAACGATTGCAGGTTGCTCCGGACAGTGATTTCAAGCTGGAGCAGGCAGCCATAGAAAAGGCGCTGCGCTACTACTCTGAGCTAAAGCTGGAAACACTCGTACTACTGCGTGGAGAGCAGGTGCTTGCTGTTACCATGGGCAGCCGGCTTTCACCGGACACCTTTGATATACACTTTGAAAAAGCCCGTGCCGGCATTGACGGTGCCTACACTGCCATCAACTGCGAATTTGCAGGCTACCTCCGGAACAAATATCCGGAAGTACGTTTTTTAAATCGTGAAGAGGATATGGGCATTGAAGGACTGCGTAAAGCAAAATTAAGCTACCACCCGCATCACATGATAGAAAAGGACTGGGCACACCTGATGGAGGAAGGATATGATTATTGAAACGCCAACGCTGTCACAGCTTCCTGCCATGCGTGCTTTATGGCAGGAAGCCTTTGAAGATGAAGATAACTTTTTAGATGCCTTTTTTTCTACCGCTTTTTCCTGTGAGCGGTGCCGACTGGTACGGAAAGACGGACAGGTGGCAGCAGCACTCTATTGGTTCCGCTGTCTGTATGAAAAGCGTCCGGTCGCCTATATATATGCCATTGCAACCGCACAACGCTATCAGAAACAGGGTATCTTCCATGCACTAATGGAACACACGCAGCAGTATCTGGAAACCCTCGGTTATTCCGGTACTCTTCTGGTTCCGGCCTCGGCGGAGCTTTCTCTCCTTTATAAAAGCATGGGCTATGAAACCTGCAGCTATTTTAAGGAGCTCTCTGTTTTTCCCGCCTTTGGAACTGCCTGTCACTTTTCACAAAACGCCGTTATTCCGGAACGAATTTCCACAGACGAATATGCCGTCCTGCGCCGCCGCTATCTTCCGGCAGGCAGTATCATACAGGAAAACGAAAATCTGGACTTTCTGGCAACGCAGACCAATCTTTACAAAGGAAACGGATTTCTTCTGGCTGCTCACAGGGAGGGCTGTCACCTATACGGCGATGAACTGCTTGGTACCTCCTCTGCTTCCCTTGCAAGCCGGATAACACACGCTTTCGGCTGCACCTCCGGAACCTTTCGCCTGCCGGGCACTCCGGACGATTTTCCCTTTGCCATGTACCGTCCCATCAAAAAAGGCGGGCCTGCGCCCACCTATTTTGGCTTTGCCTTTGATTAGCCGTACCACGCCGCACGGTCAGTTTTCATCCACAAAAAGCACGCCCAGCGTTCCTGCACCGCAATGGCTGGAAATTACACCGCCTGCCCTTGTAATAAGAATCGTTTCAAAATATTGCAGGGATTCCAGATATGCCCTAACCTCATCAATAATCTCCTGTTCTATACCGGAATGGGTAATAAAAACCCTCTTCTTCTCAGCCTTCCGCATATCCTCCTCCATATCCCTGACATACGCAAGCACCGTCTTCTCTTTATTTCCACGATATTTCTTTGATACTCCCATCTTACCGTCTGCCACTGCTATACGCGGCTTAAGCTTCAGGGTGTTGCCAAGAAGCGCTGTTACCGCGCTGCAACGGCCTCCCCGCTGCAAATAAGTCAGCGTATCCACTACAAAGCTTGCCCGAACACGCTTACGATAGTTTTTTAATTTTTCTTCCAGCTCTGCCAGAGATATTCCTTCCGCTGCCAGCTCTGCCGCATACAGTACCTGCAGACCGATACCGGTAGACAAGTTTTCAGAATCCACCACGCACACATGCTCTGCATAGTCAAGCTCCTCTGCTGCCAGCCGAAGCACCTGACAGGTCGAACTCATCTGTTCACTGATGCCAAGGAAGCACACCTCCTCGCCGGCATCCTTTGCCTGCCGCAAAAACTCAATGGCCGCCTCCGGCCCCGGCGCAGCAGTCTTTGGCGTAGTGCGGTTTGCATCTGCCCACGCATAAATCTGATCCGGTGTAGTCTCCACACCGTCCAGATAGCTT
>CAZCON010000117.1:0-5331 GCA_964500085.1 uncultured Lachnospiraceae bacterium | reverse complement strand
GTCGGAATTGCGAAAAAAATAAACCGCATTTAAAAATAAAAATAGAAAAACTATAGAAAAACCTAAAAAAATATGGTATAATGTGCGCGAAGGCAAAATGAGCATTCCGTCTGTCGCACGATGAATGCGAAGCATACGGGAGTGCGAAAGACAGAATGCGAACGCGCCCGTGAGCCGTGAAAAACGAAGTTTTACGCGGCTGTGCCGAGCGAAAAAGGAAGGCAAAATGAGCATTCCGTCTGTCGCACGATGAATGCGAAGCATACGGGAGAACGGTAAGGTTTTTAAAAAAGACAAGGAGGATGTCTAGGATGAAAATAAAAATGCGTGGAAAAATCATTGCACTGACGCTGGTTCCGGTATTAGTGCTGGGTGTGGCAATTATGCAGCTTAGTCGGGGACAGATTAGTAATGTTATTCAGGATGATATGGAAAATACATTGCGCGCAGCTGCAATATCGGTGCGGAATACGCTGATGTGCTGCGGAGAGGGAAAGTTTGCTCTGAATGCAGAGGGCGAGCTGGTGAAAGGTGATTTTAACATTACGCAGAGCGAGCAGCTTGCAGATGCCATCTGCTCCGAAACAGGAGTAGAGGTTACTGTTTTTTATGGCGATACCCGTTATATGACCTCCTTAAAGAATGATGCCGGAGAACGTCTGATTGGAACGAAAGCGGCAGATGTAGTAATCGAAAAGGTATTAAAGGGAGGAGAGGCTTATTTTGACGAGAACGTGGATGTAGCAGGTACGCCGTTCTTCGCTTATTTTATTCCATACTATGGAGAGGATGGGGCAGCACCGGTAGGTATGGTGTTTGCAGGAATCAGTCAGGAACACGCGGAGAAGGATGTAAAGGCGATTACCAACACGCTTTCCCTGATTATTTTTGTTGTAGTTCTTCTGACAATTGGCGGAGCAGCGATTACCGCAACAAATATGATGAAATCATTACATAGAAGTATTTCAGCGCTGGAGGAACTGGCAGAAGGAAATCTGACGGTGAAGATTCCGGAGAAGTACATCAACCGGCGTGATGAAATTGGAATGGTAGGAAAAGCGGTAAATAAGCTGAAGGAGCAACTGACGATAATCGTAAGAGACATCGGAAAGCAAAGCGTAATGATGGATGAACTGGCGATTAAGTTAAAGACCAGAACGGGAGAAATGGCAGAGAGCATTACACAGGTGGAAAGAGCTGTGGAGGATGTTGCAGAGGGCGCCGGAAATCAGGCAGAGGAAACGCAGCGCGCAAATGAAAATGTAATGACCATCGGCGACATGATTGGTGGAAATATGCAGGATACGGAAGCGTTAAATCAGAATGCGGCTAATATGCAGACTGCCGGTGAAGCAGTGATGACTACGTTTGAGGTGCTGAATCAGACAAATCAGAAAGCCATTCAGTCTATCCAGACGATTTATGAACAGACGAATACAACCAATGCTTCCGCGCAAAAGATTCAGGAGGCAACCAATCTGATTACCTCGATTGCTGAGGAAACCAATCTTCTTGCTTTGAATGCTTCTATTGAAGCGGCGAGAGCCGGAGAACATGGAAGGGGCTTCGCGGTGGTTGCAGCGCAGATTCAGAAGCTGGCGGAGCAGTGTAATGCTTCGGCAGGACAGATTACGGAAATTGTGGATTCCTTACTTGCTGATTCTGCGGAGGCAGTGGAAACAATGCAGTATGTACAGGATATTGTACAGACGCAGGATAAGGATATGAAGGAAACGCATGTTAAGCTGGAGGAGGTATTAAAGGGAATTGCGGATTCGTTTGCTATGGTAAATAAGGTAACGGAGCAGACGGAGCAGATGGATGAGGCAAGAGCGAATGTGATTGACATTGTGCAGAGCCTGTCGGCAATTTCACAGGAGAATGCAGCAAGCTCCGAAGAAACACTGGCCTCTATCACTGTGGTAAATGATGTGATGCAGGAGCTGTCCAAGCAGTCTGCGGAGCTGAAGGTGATTGCAGATGAGATTAATAGGAAGCTGGAGGTCTTTCAGCTATAGGAAAGCAGTCCCTTATTTTGCAGGGGGCGATGGTTTAATTGTGCGGCAGAGTAACAGTAAAACGACAGCCGCCGCCGGGGATGTTTTCTGCAACAATAGTTCCGCCGGTAATCAGGAGAATCCGTTTTACCAAAGCGAGTCCCAGACCGTTGCCCTCCTCGCGGTGAGAACTGTCAGCCTGATAAAATTTATCAAACAGATGCTTTGCAGCCTCATCGGTAAGACCGGGACCGTTGTCCTCTATCGTAAATCGAATACAGTCATTTTGAACAGAAAGGCGAATTTTTATAAGACCACATACGGGATTAAATTTGATGGCATTCCCAAGCAGATTGTTCCATACGTGGTATAAAAGACTTTCGCTTCCAAGGTATTCCACACGTTCCAGCTCCACATCAAATTCAATCTCCTTTGCTTCCCATGCCGACTCCAGAGCGACAATGGATTGCCGGATTTGTTCATCCAGACGAAAAGAGGTCTGGTTGGTCTGGATGGACTGGTTTTCTATTTTTGAAAGCAACAGAATATTGCCGACAAGAGTGGAGAGCCGGTGGGTATTGAACAGGATTTTATCTACGTATTGCTGCTGCTCGGTATCAAGCTTTTCACAGCCCTGTAAAAGTGTGGTATACCCCTCAATGGCGTTGATTGGGGTCTTGAATTCATGTGAAACATTGGAGACAAAGTCGGTTTGCAAAATTTCTGTGGAGGCCAGCTCGTGAACCATGAGGTTAAAGCCGGAAAAGATTTCCTGAATCTCCTTCGAGGTGGTCTTGGAATCCAACCTTACGGAAAAATCTCCATCCGCCACCCTGCCCATAGCTTCCCGCAGCTGTTTAATGGGTTCGAAAAACAGACGGGATAAAAAGCTGGTAACAAGAATACCGATTAACAGGCTAATCAGAAGCAAATCAAGAAACAGCCAAAGCGTGGAATTGCTTGGCATGTATTGCTTCAGCAGTGTGGTAAGTCCCAGAGCAATCAGCACGGAGAACACCACCTCGGCCGAGACCAGCAGGGTTAGCCGTACCCGCAGACTTAGTTTATTCTTTTGATGTCGAATTTGTTCAAAGGCTTCCTTTTGTTTCAAGTTTTCACCACCTTATAACCAACGCCACGCATGGTAACGATATTAAAATCGGTATTGTTACGAAAGCGTTCCCGCAGTCGCCCGATATGCACATCTACTGTGTGCGTGTCGCTGTCAGAATCATAGCCCCAGATTTCATCCATAAGCTGCTGCCTTGTAAAAATCCGTCCCGGATAAGAAGCCATTTTATAGAGCAGCATAAACTCCTTTTGCGGAAGTATCACGGTTTCCCCGTTTGTGATGACAGAAAGAGAGTCGCATTCCAGCGTGGTTTTGCCAATTACCTGTCTGTGCTCATGAATCATTTGTGCGCGGCGCAACAGGGCACCGACGCGCAGCACCATTTCGTTGACATTAACCGGTTTTACCATATAGTCATCGGTTCCGGAAAGAAAGCCCTTCCGCATATCATCAAACGCGTCCTTTGCAGTAATCATAAGAACCGGAGTAGAGTTTCCGGCATCCCGCAGTGTCTGCACGAGTTCATAACCGTCCATGACCGGCATCATAATATCTGAGATGATTAAATCATAATAGCTGTTATCCAGTTCTTCCAGGGCTTCCTTCCCGTTGGACACGCCCTTCACGGTATAGCCATTTTTCAGAAGTACGTGCGTGAAAAGCTGACGAAGCTCGCGGTCGTCTTCTGCAATTAACAGGTTAAGCAAAGTAGAACCTCCCTCCGGACTTGTATTATCTGTTTTTGCGCCGTTGCTGCTCCAGCCCCTCCAGCATATCCTTCAGGTATTCGGAAAGAGAGCGGTCGCTATGGAACGGACGGAAAAAGTGATATTTTTTAGCATTGCTTTCATAGTAGCTCCGTATGTTTTCCTTGAGCGCTTCATACTTGACAACGACATGGTTTTCCTCGGCAAACTGTTTCAGCTTTGTTACAAGCTGTGCCGAATGTGCAATGTCAATCAGAAATACACCGAAAAACAGTCCAATCACAAAGGAAAAGGCAAGATTGTTGGATAACCAGTGCAGGGCATTTTGGATATAAGGATGAATCAAAAAGTAGTAAATTGCACTAAGCGCTGCCCAAATGGCAGAAAAACGTGGACAAATAATGCCTTGCAGGTTTCCCCATTCGTTGCGGTAATCCCAAAGACGTACCTTGAAGCCCTTAAGCGCAAGAAGCCCTGCAAAATATTCCAAAACGGTCATACAGAGCGTCATAATAACAAAAAGAAGAAATCTGCTCCAAAAGAGGCTTTGAATCGGTATTAGGCTCTCGAAGGATGCCAGCAGATACAGAATGCAAAGGCTGACACCATATAACGGCAGGTAAGGTCCTGTACAAAAACCCGGATTGACCCAACGCTTCCCCGGAGAGACAAACCGACGGAACAAGACCTCCAGACCCCAGCCGATGAGAGAGCCCATGAAAAACAAAAAAGCCATTTTTAAGAACAGATTCATTTTATCACACCTTTCGATAATATTCTACCTGTAGGTTATTGTAAAAGGGGAAAATCAAACAAACCTCAACTTAAGTTCAATAATTGTTGAAAAAGCACGCTGTTGCAATAGGGCATTTCCGGTAAAGTAAGAAAAGGGCACCGCTTACGCAATGCCCTTTGAACTCACGATATGTCTCCGTATTATGCGAACGGATTCTCGGTCGGATATAACATACCCTTCGGCTGGTTGAACTTAACCTCTTCTACACCGAGATACTTGAATACCTCGTAAAGAGCCTTTCCGAAGTGACCGAAGGCTACAGCGCCGTGGTGCGGGTAGTTTCTCTCGATTAATACATGACGGTAGAAACGTCCCATTTCCGGAATAGCGAATACGCCGATTGCACCGAAGGACTTGGTACGAACATCAAGAACCTCACCCTCTGCAATGTATGCACGAATCTGTGCATCAGCAGTGGACTGAAGACGGAAGAACGTAATCTTGCCCGGAGCGATATCTCCCTCAAGCGTACCGTTGGTGCACTCAATCGGAAGGCTTCTAGCCATAATCTTCTGATATCTCATCTCGCAGAATGCAAGCTTCTGGGAAGCGGTATTACCACAGTGGAAGCCCATGAAGGTATCCTTGTGGGTGTACGGGAACTTGCCCTCGATTGCTTCCTTGTACATATCAGCCGGAACGGAGTTGTTGATATCAAGTAAGGTAACGATGTCATCGGAAACAACCGTACCGATGAACTCGGAAAGAGCACCGTAAATATCTACTTCACAGGATACCGGAATACCCTTTGCGGTAAGA
>CAZCON010000116.1:0-5338 GCA_964500085.1 uncultured Lachnospiraceae bacterium | reverse complement strand
GCATAGAAATACTGATTTACAAACCAATTACAACCTTTACAATACACTCCCATCTGATATTGGTAAGTAATCATCTCACATCTTGTCGTAAAGCGATTGCCATTACCGTCAAGCACTTCCACCTTTCTTCCGAACTCATCATATACATACTGAAGCGGAAGTTCAGGATAATGAACTTCAAATTTCTGGTTATCGCTCATTTTCTGTGCTTGCTATCGAAAGATAGCCCAGTTTGTATATTTATTTTTCTAAATACAGTTTTCTTGTTATATTTAGCTTCACTAAAAATGGCAATACAACATTTTTTTCCAAACAAAATGGTTAAAAAATTCTTTTAAAACAAAAGCACCATTTATCGTCTTATCACTTACCTACGATAAATGGTGCCGTTTGTTCCGCTATTGTCCATACCGCAGAAAGCCTGCCGGCATTCTTATGTCACCCTAACAGCTTCCTGGTATACTCCTCCTGCGGCTGCAAAAACAACTCTTCCGTAGCACCGCATTCCACCACGCGGCCATCCTTCATGACCATAACTCGGTCGCAGATTTTCCTCACCACTGCCATATCATGGGACACAAACACATAGGTCAGGCCGTGTTCCCACTGCAAACGGAGCAAAAGCTCCAAAATCTGCGCCTGCACCGTCACATCCAGAGCCGATACCGGCTCGTCAAGAAGCACAAGGGAGGGGTTGGTAATCATTGCTGCTGCAATGGCTACGCGCTGTCTCTGTCCGCCGGAAAGCTCTGACACACGGCGGTTGATTACATCCTCCGGAAGCTCCGTTTCTTTTAAAATGGCACGTACTCTCTGTTTCCGCTCCTCTTTGGCAAGTCCGGTATTCAAGCGAAGCGGCTCCTCTAATATCCATCCCACTTTCTTTGCCGGATTCAGGCTCGTATACGGGTCCTGAAACACCATCTGAACACCCACCTCACCGTCCCTGCGGTAAATGGTGCCCTCATGCTCCTTAAGAAGCCCTGCCACTGTCTTTAACAGCGTAGACTTTCCGCAGCCGCTTTCTCCCACAATGCCGAAAATCTCGCCCTGCTGTACCGTAAAAGAGACCTGTACTACCGCCTGCTTTTCCTCCGTCTTTTTAAACAAACCTGACGCTCTCTTATAAGCAACGGACACCTTATCCGCAAAAACCACCGCAGCATCCGCCGCTTTTCCAACAGCTACCGTATCGGCTGCCGTAGAAACACCGTTCTGTAAAAGCTCCGGCTTCTCCTTTGGTCCCTTCACTGTCGCTTTCATTAAGTTTTTTGTATATGTGCGCTCCGGATGCTCAAAAATCTGCTCCGTTGTACCTTCCTCCACAATCCTTCCGTCCTTCATAATCAGTACCCGGTCGCACAACGTCCGCAGGACGGAAAGGTCATGGGAAATGAAAACAACCGATGTTGACTGTTCTTTGGCAAGTCTCCGGATGAGCGCCACAATTTCCCGTTCCGTTACCGCATCCAACGCCGTCGTCGGTTCATCTGCAATCAAAAGGCGGGGGCTGTTAATCATAGCCATGGCAATCATGACGCGTTGCCGCATCCCGCCGGAAAGCTCATGCGGGTACTTGTTTAAAAGCGTTTCTGCGTGCTTTAGCTCCGCCCTTGATAATGCAGCCACTACCGCCGCTTCCCGCTCCTGCGCCGTAAGCCTTGTATGCAGCAGAAGCGGCTCTTCCATCTGCTTTTTCACGGTAAGCACCGGATTCAGGCTGGTTAACGGCTCCTGGAAAATCATAGCAATTTCCTTCCCAGACAAGCTTTGCCGTGTTGCTTCCACTCGCTTTTTCTCCCTCTTCCCAACACCGCAAAGATTGATTCCGCCAAAGAATATTCCGTCCGCCTCCCGTTTTGCATTCTCCGGTAACAGCCCCATGACCGCCAGCGCCGTCATACTCTTTCCGGAACCGGACTCTCCTGCAATACCAAGAATCTCTCCCTCCGCCAGAGAAAAGGATATCCCGTCCACCACCGTCCTATGGTTTCCCGAAGCACCCGGAAAGGCAACGGAAAGCTTTTCCACTCGCAAAAGTTCCCTTTTATCAGTCATGCTTCTCCCCTCCCTCCAAGCTGAGAAGTCCTACCCCCAGCACACTAACTAAAATCATAAGTCCCGGTGCAACCGCATTCCACGGTGCACGAAGCAAATACGGCTGCGCCTCCGAAAGCATCCGTCCAAGACTTGCATCCGGCGGTTGTACTCCAAGACTCAAATAGCTCATGGCCGCCTCAGACAACACCGCATTATTAAAGCCGATGGCAAGAGCAGAAAGCAGACTTCCCCTAAGATTCGGCAGGATATGTACAAACATAATCCGCAAATGTCCTGCCCCCATCAGCCTTGCATTCTTCACATAATCCAGTTCCTTTTGCACAAGAAAACCGCTTCGTACCACTCGTGCAAAGCTTGGAATAAATAAAATGCCGAGTGCCGCAATAAGCTGTACCGTACCACTGCCAAAGGCTCCCACAAATACCAGTGCCAGAAAAATACTCGGAATCGCCGCCACGGCATCATTGACACGCATCAGAATCAAATCAGCCTTTCCGCCAAAATACCCTGTAAATGCACCAATCACACATCCGCCCACAGCGCCAATGCTAACGACCGAAAGTCCTACAAAAAAGGTCGTCCCCGCCCCCTTCATAACTCTGGAAAACACATCTCTTCCAAAATTGTCCGTTCCAAACCAATGGGAAAACGACGGCGGTGTATTTTGCAGTCCGGCATCCATCGCATTCGGATCATAGGGTGTGTAGAAACATCCTATCAGAGAAAGCAGTACCGCCAACGCCACCAGCACCGTACCAAAAATCCGGTTTCCGTTCCATTTTCCATTTTTTCTAAACCATGCCAGCCTCATACACGCCCTCCGTATTTTTCTGTATACAGGTCCTTACAGGCTTCCCTTGCTTCTTTTCCGCAGTCTGCCGGAAAACGCCGTAACAATCAGCTTTCTCTAATTCTGGGGTCCAGATACCGGCACAGCAGATCCGCACCATAATTCAGCAAAACCACCACTGCCGTGGTGTACAGCACAATCGCCCGTACCACCGGATAATCCCTTCCCGAAATGGAAACTGCAAGCAGTCTTCCGACTCCGGATAAATTGAACACCTGCTCAATGACAATGCTTCCGGCTAAAATTTCCGCCATCACCATCGTAAGAAAGGTCACCACCGGAACCAGCGCATTCCGAAGCACATGCCTCCATATAATACGTCGTCTGCTACAGCCCTTGCTCTTTGCCGTGCGGACATAGTCTGCCTGTAGCTGTTCCCTCAGGGAGCCCTGCAAAAAACGTACCGACATCCCGATTTTCGGCACTGCCACTGCCAGAGCCGGAACAAGCATAAAGCTTAAGAAACCAAAAAAATCCTCACTTACCGGTACATACGCCCCCGGCACAAACCAACGAAGCACAATTCCAAACAAAAGCGTCATCAGCATTCCAAGAAAAAACGGCGGAACCGCCATCAGCATCTGCGTCAGAAATGCTACCAGACCTTCTCCCGCCTTCGTTTTCACCCGTGCTGCAACCGCTCCGAGCGGTACGGAAATGCCTACAATCAGCACAAAGGAAAGCAGTGCAAGACTAATCGTTACCTCAAAGCGATCTGAAAGAAGCTCCATCACCGGAATCCCATAGCGGACAGACTCGCCGAAATCGCCCCGCAGCACGTCCCTCAGAAAATCAGTGTAACGCACTGTCAGTGAACGATTCAGACCCATTTCTTCCCGCAACGTCTCAATTTCCTCCTCCGTGGCATCCATGCCAAGCTTTGTCAGGGCAGCATCGGAGGGAATCACCTCAAAGGCAAGGAAGGTAAAAAAAGCCGCAGCCAGCAGCGTCACCAAAAGAGCCGCTGTTTTTTTCAAAAAATAGCGCATATTCTCACCTTCCTTTCCTGTAAACTACTCCGTCGGCTGTATTGCTGCCATGTCCAGCACATACACCGGATAGAATAAAAATCCGGTAAAGCGCCTGTTCACCGCCACCAGCTTTGCTGCATCCTGTAAATAAACACTTGCCGCCTCTTCCGTCAAAAGCGTCTGGATTTCTTTATAAAGTCTTACCTTTTCACTTTCATCCACACTTGCCAGAGCCTTTGCAAACAAAGCATCAAACTCCAGATTTTTATATTCCATAAAATTATTAGTTGCCGTTGAGCTGTACCGTTTCAGGACATCGCTCGGTGCAAGTGCGGAATCCAGACCTACAATGGTAGCCTCATACCTGTGCTCGCGATAGACCTCCGTCAGCCAGGCAGACCATTCAATCAGCTGAAGCTCCACACGCACTCCGATTTTCCGGTACTGTTCTGCAAGCACCTGCGCCGTTGCTACATGAAAATCATAGTTGGACGGCACCTTTAACACAAAGGAAAGCGGATTGCTTTCATCATAGCCTGCCGCCTTCAAAAGCTCCTTCGCCTTTTCCGGCTGATACGTATAATAGTCCTCTAGCGCTTCCTCGTAATATACGCCAAAATTTGGAAACATATTGCTTCCGATGATATGCCCTCTGCCGCCCGATACAATACTTAACAGCTCTTCCTTGTCCACTGCATAGCAAAGTGCCTGACGTACCCGCAAATCCATAAACGGTTCAAAGGTATTATTCAAAAACATCGCCTGCACAAGATTACTCGCACCCACCTCCAGCGCATAATTTTCCGGCAGCTGCGCTGCCTGCTCCTGTGTCAGATACGGAAAGATATCAATTCCTCCTGACAGCAGCTCCAGAAATGCTGCGTCCGTGCTTGCACAAATCTTAAAGGTTACCCGTTCCAAATACGGCTTTTCCCCATAATAATCATCAAACCGCTCAATGACAAAGCTGGTAAGAGGCGTATATGAGACAAAACGAAATGGCCCCGTTCCTACCGGTGCGCTTTCCTGTTCCGTATAATCCTTCGGAATGATAAAGCAGGTAAGAAACCCTAACAGCTCCGTATTTGGCTCGGACAGGCGGATTACAACGGTATCCTCTCCTGTCTTTTCCACGGCAGAGACAACAGAAAGCGCCGATTCAACGACAACCTCAGGATCCGGGTCGTCAAGTAAACCGGCGCAACGCTTAATCGAATAAACCACATCATCTGCGGTAACGCTCCTGCCGTTATGAAACATTACATTTTCACGCAGGGTAAAGGTATATGACATGCCATCCGGGGCAATTACATATTTCTTCGCTACCGCAGGAACCAATGTTCCGTCTGCGGAGGGCTTCACCAAACCCTCAAAGACGTTAAACAAGACTTCATCGGTTCCTGCCGCCACCGCTTTGTGAGGGTCAAGACTGTCCAAATCCTGTGTGATTCCTACT
>CAZCON010000115.1:0-5393 GCA_964500085.1 uncultured Lachnospiraceae bacterium | reverse complement strand
GTACTTGACTGTACCGGATGTGGTTCCTGTGTCAATGTTTGTCCGGAGGTAAAGGGCAATAAGGCTCTTAGCATGGCAAACCTTGAGACTGAACTTGACGCTCAGAAGATGTTCGATTACGGCGTAACCTTAGAGACTCCGGCAGATGTGCTTGAGAAGTTCAAGGTAACCACCCCGAAGGGAAGCCAGTTCAAGCAGCCGTTGCTTGAGTTCTCCGGTGCTTGTGCAGGCTGTGGTGAAACTCCGTATGCTAAGTTAATTACCCAGTTGTTCGGTGATAGAATGTATATCTCCAACGCAACCGGCTGTTCCTCCATCTGGGGCGGTTCTTCCCCGTCCTGTCCGTACACTGTAAATAAGGAAGGCAAGGGTCCGGCTTGGGCTAACTCCTTATTCGAGGATAACGCAGAGTACGGCTTCGGTATGCAGCTTGCACAGAAGGCTCTCAGAAAGCGCGTTGTAGCAGCCGCTGAGAACTTACTTGCAGTCGCAGAGAAGGACGATGTTAAGGCAGCTCTTCAGGGTTATCTTGATACCGTGAACTCCTCTACCGAAAACGGTCCGGCTACCAAGAAGATGATTGCAGCTTTAGAGGCTTGTGGCTGTGACAACGAAGACCGCAAGTACATCCTTGCAAACAAGGATTTCGCTGCAAAGAAGTCCCAGTGGATTTTCGGTGGTGACGGTTGGGCATACGACATCGGTTTCGGCGGCGTTGACCATGTTCTCGCAGCTAACCAGGATGTAAACATCTTCGTATTCGATACCGAGGTTTACTCCAATACCGGTGGTCAGTCCTCCAAGGCTACTCCGACCGGTGCTATCGCACAGTTCGCAGCAGCAGGTAAGGACGTTAAGAAGAAAGACCTTGCAGCAATCGCAATGAGCTACGGTTATGTATACGTTGCACAGATTGCACAGGGTGCTGATTACAACCAGTGTGTAAAGGCAATCGCTGAGGCTGAGGCATATCCCGGTCCGTCACTCATCATCGCTTACGCTCCGTGTATCAACCACGGTATCAAGGGCGGTATGAAGAACGCACAGACCGAGGAGAAGAACGCAGTAGCAGCAGGTTACTGGCACCTCTTCCGCTTCGATCCGCGTCTTGCAGAGGAAGGCAAGAATCCGTTCCAGCTTGACTCCAAGGCACCGACCGCTGATTACAAGGCATTCATCGAGAGCGAAGTACGTTACAACAGACTTTCCAGAACCAATCCGGAGAGAGCAACCGCACTCTTCGAGAAGGCTGCAAAGGATGCTGCAGACAAGTACGCAAAGCTCGTAAAAATGGCAGACTAATCGCGAAAGTCTTAGATAAGCGCATAGAGAAATCCCCGGTTGAGCGTTCGCTCCCAACCGGGGATTTTTATATAGCGCGACATATGCCTATAAGGTCACAAGCTTCGACAACAAAAGCTTTCCGCTTTTAATCCGGTATTTCCAAAATTATTACGCTTCCACCCGCGCCCCAAACGGTGCCAACGACAATGTTGCCAGCTTAAAGCACTGCTTACCGAATGGAATACCGACAATCGTGATATAACAAATCACACCGCCTATGACATAGCTGATGGCCAGCCCGATTCCACCAAACAAAATCCAGATCAGATTTGCAATCGGATGGGCTCCGAAATTGGAATATACCTGTTTCCCAAACGGCCAGATTACCAGCTTCACCAATTTGAAGCACTGCAATCCAAACGGAATACCAATAATCGTAATACACCATAGGATGCCAAGTAATAACCACGAAATTGCCGACCAAAGACCAAAAAATACAAACCATAAAATATTCCCTAATGTTTTCATCTGTACCCCTCCATTTTCTCCTCAATAAAATTCCCTTTCACAACTATACGGAACTATCCCACTCTGCATTGCGGGCAAAATCCTTGCCTACACCTTCTTCAGCAACACAGAACTCCCCGCAAACTATTCTTACAGCAGCACTATACCCTTCTGCTCTGCCTCAGCTCTTACCTCGTCCGGCCAAATGGATGCCTGCACCTCGCCGATGTGCGCTTTGCGAAGGAAAAACATACAGATACGGGACTGACCGATACCACCGCCTACGGTGTACGGGAGCTCCCTGTTTAACACTGCCTTCTGGAACGCAAGCTCCGCACGTTCCTCGCAATTTGCCTTCTTTAACTGCTCCGCAAGGGAAACCTCATCCACTCGAATTCCCATAGAGGAAAGCTCCAATGCCATGTCCAGTACCGGATAATAAACAAGAATATCACCGTTTAACTGCCAGTCGTCATAATCCGGCGCTCTGCCATCGTGGCGCTCGCCCGAAGCCAGTTTATCGCCAATCTGCATAATAAACACCGCACCCTTCAAACGGGCAATCTTGTTTTCCCGCTCCTTTGCAGTATCGTTCGGGTACAGATTTTCTAACTCCTGCGTGGTAATAAACGAAATCTCCTCCGGCAAAAACTCCTTAATGTATTCATACTTATCCGCAATATAATGCTCCGTCTCACGAAGTGCCGCATACACACTGCGAACGGTCTTCTTCAAGGTTTCCACATTGCGCTCATCATGCAAAATCACCTTTTCCCAGTCCCACTGGTCTACAAAGATGGAATGGATATTGTCCGTATCCTCATCGCGACGAATGGCATTCATATCGGTATACAGTCCCTCGCCATAGGTAAAGCCGTATTTTTTCAGTGCCATACGCTTCCATTTTGCCAGAGAATGCACGATTTCCACCACCGCATCCCCCTGTTCCTTAATGCCGAAAGAAACCGGACGCTCTACGCCGTTTAAGTTATCATTCAAACCAGACTCCGGCTTAACAAAAAGCGGAGCGGACACGCGGGTCAGATTCAGCTGCTTTGCAAGCTGACGTTCAAAATAATCCTTCACATGTTTGATGGCACCCTGGGTTTCTTTTACCGACAGTACCGACTGATACCCTTCTGGGACATAAAAACGTTCCATAACAACCTCTTTCCGCGCTGCCTCATTTTAAAAAATCGGACCTGCACCCGCAGCGTGGGCTTTACAGGTCTGCAATACATGGGGATAGTGTACCATTTTTTTAAGGAAATTACAAGAAAAAAATGAAAGAACCACCATTTTGTTGAACGACCCGCCATTTTTGGCGGGGTCGTTCAGCCAAAATCGTCTTTCCCTTCTTGTATCTCGTCTGGGATGATATCGTCAACGAAATGCTCTCGCTTTGGTTTGAAAATACCATTACTGCTTGTGGCACTCCCAGAGATTGTGGAACAAATCAAACAGCATCAGTCAGATCAATAGATTCTCCATCCTTACAGATTTGTGTTTGCTGTCCATCCTTTATCATATATGCTTCTCCGTACAATGTTGTCTTTTCATCATCAAGCATTATATAACTTCCATCATTCAACGCGATTATCTCATGGTCGATACTATCCGCAAAGGTAATGTCCTCAATTAGACGCAAGACCTTGTATTTACAGCCTTTTTGTGGTACAATACGAAAAAAAGGAGGCATTTTATGCCGGAATACAAAAAATATGAACCAAATCATTCACCGGAATATAAAAAAGAGTGTTGGGATATTGCTATCGGGCTTCAGGCAGTAGATGACCTTGAAGTCCCGGAAACTCTTAAATATTATGCGAAACAACATATTGACGGCTATATGTCCTTAGACGAGATAAAGGAGAAAATTTATCAGTCCTATAGACCAAATGAGGCTGACCCAAAACGTCAGAGGGAAGCGAGTCTTGTTTCCGTACACATTACAGAACTATTGAACGATAATGTTTCTTTCAACTTTTCGCCGGTTATGTTAAAGCATATTCATAAAGCATTATTTGAAGGGATTTATGACCATGCCGGAAAGTTTCGGACATATAATTTCACAAAAGACGAACCGATTTTGAATAATCGAACTGTTTCTTATGCGGACTATCGCATGATTCAAGAGACTTTTTCGTATGATTTTGAGAAAGAGTCTATGCGAAGTTATGTAGGAAAGACCAAAGATATGATTTTAAAAAGAATTGCAAAGTTTACCTCTGATATATGGCAAGTTCATGCCTTTTGCGAAGGGAATACTAGGACAACTGCAATGTTTATGGAACTGTATCTTCGAAAGCTTGGGTTCCGTGTAAATAATGATATGTTTAAAAAGCATTCAAAATATTTCAGGAATGCACTTGTCAGAGCAAACTTTGCGGACTATTCTTTGGGGATTGATGAAGATATGTCGTTTTTAATCAAGTTTTACGACAATCTTCTTTTCGAAGGAAAACATTTGCTTCAAAACAGGGACCTTTATTTGCCACAGCTTTTTCCAAAGGGCGAAAACCATACGGAAGAAATAGAAGAAGCTATCGAACAATGAGATAACAAATATTATCTGCCGTAGTATAACTTAAAAGAATGCAGTCCCATCATGCTTACTCTGTAATGACAAGAGGTTACTATTGTAGCCTCCTTTTTTACCCATTATTTTAGGTCAAATAACCCGCCATTTTGGCAGGGTCGTTTGACCTTCGTCATTGGGATAATTATCAAAGTACCAATATTGATAACCTGCTTTAATAGCAATATTTTCAGCCAATTCCTTAATGGGAACTTTTTAAAGACGTATCACATCTGCATTTATCGTTTTAATTTCTGTAACAATATATTTGTTTCTATGCGGCAGTCCGTTTTCTGAATTCCCTATATTATAAGTCGCAATTCTCATGCCAAAAATCTCCTATAAAAACCATCTTCTTTTATGTTCCGACGCTCCATATGTCCGATATTTTGTTCTCCATAAACGGGTGTATTGTTCATAGCCTCATTTTTGTAAAAGAAAGATACTCTTGGAAAATATCATCGATTTTCAAATTTAGTAATTGCTCAAAGCCATATTTACCGCACAAGCATAACACTTTTGCGGTTGATGCCAACTTTATCGGCGATATCATCAACGGAGTACCCATCTGCTTTTAAAAGCAGGATACGGGCTCTGTTGACCGTCTGATATTCAGTTATAATGGTATAACTATACGCATTAACAGTTATTATACAAGCATCTGCATGAACATACCAGTTCTTTCCGTTTCTTGTAATAACAGAATTATCCGAATTGATTTTTTCTACACCATCCAACAACATCATCTGTATCTAATAACAAATTTCTTTTTATTCGAACAACACCCAATTCTGTTGTATTTTTCTATGTGACAATTTCACATTATTTTGATTTACCATGTCATCCTTGCTTTAGATTTCTCAATATCCTAAAAATTAAAACAGAGCCGATAGCCCGCAGCCAAATGGCAACGGATTATCGGCTCTGCGTCTATGTGTCTGGCTCTTAAGAATTCAGTGATTCCAAAGCGGCAATCCCTTGTCGGTGATCTCGATATAATCCGCCTTTGTCATACCGTACAAGT
>CAZCON010000114.1:0-5418 GCA_964500085.1 uncultured Lachnospiraceae bacterium | reverse complement strand
TTGTAATGGAGTACCGCATCATAATCCTTTACCCTGTCAAAAAAGAGACGCAGCAGTTCCTTTTCCTCCGAAGGCTCCGTACAAAGCCACTGGGTTAAAATATAGTGTCCGTCCTCAAGACCGGCACAGCCAATCAGGTAGACATAGGAGGTCTGTGCAGAAAAACCGGTGGTTTCAATATCGAAAAAGATGGAACGCTTGCCATTGAGGGTAATCGGCAGTATCGGAGTAAATTCGGGGATAAACGGGGTTGTTACGATATTCATAAAGCACCTTCCTCTTGAAAAAATCTGTAAAAGCAGAGTTCGCTTCGCTTTTTATCCTGCTTTTAGTGTAGCACATTCTGGGGAATTTGAACAGTCGAAAAAACCTTCGAAAACTCTTCCGGAGGTATTTGCACGGAGAGAGAAATGTGTTATACTATAGTCGAGAGAGTTTGTCCGCAGGGAGGTGTGTCCATGAAGCTGAATCGTTGCAAATACTGTAATTGCATGTTTCAGAGCCCGGATACGCGCGTAGTATGTGAGGCTTGCAGGGGGATTGACGAGGCGCTGTTTTCCGGTATTGAGGAATATCTGAAAAAATATCCGAACAGCAACGCGCTTCAGATTTCGGAAGGACTTGGAATTTCTGTGTACGAAATTGTCCGATTTATAGAGGAAGGACGGCTTCAGTTCTCCAGAGGCAGGTTTGAGCGGTTGCGGTAGAAAAGCAATATGTTAAGAAAAGAGGAGAAACAACATGATTGCATATATTAAGGGAGTGCTTGCGGAGGCAGAGGCAAACACAATAGCAATAGAAACGGCAGGCGGCGTGGCATACGAGATTTCTGTGATGTCATCGGATGCAGAAAGACTTCCGTCCCTCGGAGAGGAAATAAAACTATATACCTATTTACAGGTAAAAGAGGACGGGGTGGCACTGTTCGGCTTTTTATCCAAGGCGGATTTGGCAGTGTTCCGGCTGTTGCTTACGGTGAGCGGCGTAGGTCCGAAGTCGGGACTTGCAATTTTGTCAGCATTGGGTGTGACAGAGCTTCGGCTTGCCGTGATGACGGAGGATGCAAACCGGATAGCAGCGGCACCGGGCGTTGGGAAAAAGACAGCCGGAAGGCTGATTATTGAGTTAAAGGACAAGCTTGCTGCTATGGGGGATGTGCTTGCAGAAGAGTTCTTGGAAAAGACGGAAAGCGCAGGAAGCGTTGGCAGCAAGGAAGAAAAAGCCCTGCGGGACAATGCCCTGCAGGTGTTGGTGGCACTTGGCTATGCACAGAGAGAGGCTGCGGGTGCGGTAGGCAGGGTAGCGTATACGGAGGGAATGACAGAGGATGATATGGTGCGCCTGAGTCTCAGGGAGCTGGGCTAAGCGTGATTTTTACCGGAAAATGGAGGCTTTACGGCAGTTATGGCAAGACGACTCATTACAACTGAGGCTCTGGAGGGGGAAGCGAAAACCGAAATGAGCCTGCGACCGCAGCTTCTGTCCGATTATATCGGGCAGGCAAAGGTCAGAGAAGTATTAAAAATATATATTGAGGCGGCAAAGGGGCGCAGAGAAGCACTGGATCATGTGCTCTTTTTCGGACCTCCAGGGCTTGGAAAGACCACCCTTGCCGGAATTATCGCCAATGAAATGGGCGTGAATCTCCGGACAACATCGGGACCGGCCATTGAAAAGCCGGGCGACATGGCCTCCGTTTTGTATAAGCTGAATGAAGGGGATGTGCTTTTTATTGATGAAATACACCGTATTCCGAGACCGGTGGAGGAGTTTTTGTATTCAGCCATGGAGGATTTTACGATGGATGTACTCATCGGACAGGGAACCAGCGCTGTTTCAAAGCATTTTTCCCTGCCGCATTTTACGCTGGTTGGCGCAACAACGCGGGCAGGAATGCTGACAGCGCCGTTACGTGACCGTTTTGGTGTTGTGACACGGTTAGAGTATTACACGAATGAGGAGCTGAAGCAGATTGTGATGCGTTCGGCAGGGGTGCTGCAGGTGGAAATTATGGAGGAGGGCGCAATGGAGATTGCCAGACGCTCCAGAGGAACTCCGCGTATTGCCAACCGTTTTTTAAAGCGTGTACGGGACTATGCACAGGTGGTGGCAGACGGCGTGATTACAAAGGAGGTCGCTGACAGGGCGCTGAATCTGTTCGAGGTGGATCAATATGGTCTGGACGACGGAGACAGACGGATGCTGCTTGCGATGATTGAAAAGTTTAAGGGAGGACCGGTCGGGCTGGAAGCTGTGGCAGTCACCATAGGTGAAGATGCAGGGACGCTGGAAGAGGTTTACGAGCCGTTTCTGGTGCAGAACGGGTTCGTGGCAAGAACACCGAGAGGACGAGTGGTGCTTTCCAAGGCGTATCGGCATCTGGGACTGCCGGAGTATGAAAAAAGCGGGACAGAATAGGAGGAAACGATGAACAGAAAGAACGGAATTGAAGTGCTGATCAACGGAAAGCGGGTAACGCTGAGCGGCTATGAAAGTGAGGAATACTTACAGCGGGTTGCCTCCTATCTGAATGCAAAATACACGGAGCTGAAGCAGATGGATTCGTACCGGATGTTAGATACGGACATGAAAAATATGTATTTGCAGCTGAATCTGGCAGATGACTATTTTAAACTGAAAAAGCAGATGGAGGAAGCAAACGGAGATTCCGATGCAAAGAGCGGTGAAATTTTTGATTTAAAGCATGAGGTAATCACGGCGCAGACAAAGCTTGAGGCAGCGCAAAGAGAGCTTGAGGCTTTAAAAAAGGAAAATCTGGAGGCGCAAAAAAGAATCATTCGTCTGGAAACGGAGTTGGAAGGATATCATGGGAAAGCCTGAAATTCTTGCTCCGGCAGGGAGCATGGAGGCGTTGCGTGCAGCGCTTTCCGCAGGAGCGGATGCAGTCTACATCGGAGGAAACGGCTTCGGAGCGCGGGCCTATGCAGACAATCCCGATCGGGAAAAGCTGTTAGAAGCAATCGAATATGTGCATTTACGTGGGAGGCGTTTGTATCTTACGGTAAATACTCTGGTAAAGGAGCAGGAATTTGGCGCACTGTATCAATTCTTAGCTCCTTATTATGCTGCGGGGCTGGATGCAGCCATTGTGCAGGATGTGGGTGTGCTGCGCTTTTTGGCAAAGGAGTTTCCGGAGCTTTCACTGCATGCAAGCACTCAGATGACGCTGACCGGAGCGGAGGGTCTGTCTTTGTTTGAGGGGTATCCTGTAACCAGACTGGTGCCGGCAAGAGAGCTTTCGCTTCGGGAAATAGAGAACATAAGTAAAACAAGCGGAAAAGAGGTAGAAATTTTTGTACACGGTGCGCTTTGCTACTGTTATTCCGGACAATGTCTGATGAGCAGTCTGATTGGCGGCAGAAGCGGAAACCGTGGCAGGTGTGCCCAGCCCTGCCGGATGGAATATGAAAGTACGGAGAATGGGAAAAAATATTGGCTCAGTCCGAAGGATTTGTGCGGGTTGCCACTGCTTCCTGAATTGATTGAAACCGGAGCAGCTTCCTTCAAAATCGAGGGAAGAATGAAACGACCGGAGTATGCGGCAGCGGTAACGGCGGCATATCGTCGGTTTACAGATTTGTATTTTGAACTTGGACCGGCGGAATACCGGACCTATATAAAAGAGCATCCACAGCTGCTTTCCGGAGAGGTAGAGCGGCTTTCGGATGTGTATAACAGGGGAGGCTTTACGGATGGCTTTTTTCTGCGGCATAACGGAGCAGAGCTTCTTTCCGTAAACCGTCCGGGACATTTTGGCGTTCCGGTAGGAACCGTGACGGCAGGAAGCAGGGGAGAGGCAGACATCAGACTGGAGAAGGAGGTGCTTGCACAGGATGTACTGGAGCTTCGCAGGGAACAGAAAAATGCAGCGGGTGTGAGGGGGTATTATGAATATACGCTGGGAAGCGGAGCGGCGGCAGGCACAGAGATTAAGGCAAGGCTTTTGCCGGGACTGTCGGCAAGACCGGGAGACAGGGTGTACCGTATGAAGAATGCGGCGCTGTTAAAAGAACTTGAGGAAGCCTATGGAGCAACGGAAAAGCAACAGAGAATAGACGGAGCCTTTTACGCAAAAGCCGGTGAGGTCTGTACCCTGTCAGTCTGGCTGGAAAGCGAGGGTGTATTACCTCCGGTGGCATTTCCACGCAATGGAAAAAAAATGCTTTCCGTATGCTGCGAGGGGTTCCTGTGTGAAAAGGCGGGAAAGCTTCCTGCAAATGCAGAGACAGTGGCAAGACAGCTGCGGAAAACCGGTCGTGAGCCGTTTGTTTTTGACGGTCTGGACATTGTACTCGCAGATGATGTGTTTTTGCCAAACGGTCTGCTCAATGAACTGCGAAGAAGAGCGCTTGCGGAGCTCGCGGAGAAAATAAAAGAGCAGTACCGGCGCACATCGGGCAGTAATGGAAAAGCCAAAGCCGATGCTTTGCAGGCTGGATGTGGCGGGGAGAAAAGAGAAAGCAGACCGGAGTGGGAGAGGCTGACCGGAGACGGACAACCGGAGACGGAGAAAAGAAAGGTGCCGTATCTGGACTGTGTGGTGAGCACTGTGGAACAGGCACGGGCAGCGGCAGGAGAATCCTGTGTCCGCCGGTTGTATTTGGATTTTGCGGAGACGGGTGAAAGGAAAGAGGCCTTGTATGGGCTTGTCAAAGAGCTTCGGAGTCTTGGCAGGGAGGTTTATCTTGCCATGCCGCGTATTGCTAGGGAGAAGACCTTGAAACGCTGTAGGTCAGAGCTTTGCGTATGGAAAGAGACCTTTGACGGATATCTGGTGCGTAATTTTGAAACCCTGTCGCTTCTTCGGGAGCTGGATGAACAATGGAGGACGCGTATTTGTCTTGATACCGGAATGTATGTAATGAACCGGCAGGCAAAGACCTTTTATAGAGAATTGTTTGGAACAACGGAGGGGGTGCTTACGGCACCGCAGGAGCTTTCGTCAAGGGAGCTTCCGGCGCTTGCGGTGGAAGATATGACGCTGTTGGTGTATGGAAGAATGCCGCTGATGGTGTCTGCACATTGTGTAAAAAAGACGATGGGACGCTGCAGAGGGGCGGAAGGTCAGAGTACGGAGCCGGTGCTGCTGACGGACCGAGTCGGAAAGAAGCTTGCGGTAAAGCAGTTCTGCGGGGATTGCTACAACGTGATTTACAATCCGGAGTGTCTGTATCTTTCCGGAACAGAGTTAGAAGAAGCCGGCTTGCGACCGTGGGCGCTACGGGCGGATTTTACCATGGAAGGTCCGGAGGAAACCGTGCAGGTGCTGCGGGCAATTTTGGAAAAGAAAGCTATGACCGGCTTTACCAGAGGACATTTTAAAAGAGGGGTGGAATAATGCAGACGGCGTTTTTAGCACTGGTGAATTATTTTTTAGCGGCACTTTTGCTTACATAC
>CAZCON010000113.1:0-5418 GCA_964500085.1 uncultured Lachnospiraceae bacterium | reverse complement strand
GTCCGAAGGAGGTCATTGATGAGGTGCTGGAGCTTTTTATCGATCTGGACGCCTCCGACGAGCAGCTTGACTGCCCATTTGTCTTTGCCTCTGCCAAGACCGGCGTTGCCATTTTGGAGCTGGATGAAAAGCCGGAAAGTATGCAGCCGCTGTTTGAAACCATTTTGGAATACATTCCGGCACCGGAGGGAGACGAGGAAGCCGGAACCCAGCTTTTAATCAGCACCATCGACTACAACGAATATGTAGGCCGCATCGGCGTCGGCAAGGTTGAAAACGGTATTATCCGCGTAAATCAGGACGTTGTAGTGGTAAACGCCCATGATCCGGAAAAGTGCAGAAAAGTAAAGGTCAACAAACTGTATGAATTTGACGGTCTGAAAAAGGTAGAGGTAAATGAGGCCGGTGTCGGCTCCATCGTAGCCATTTCAGGAATTACCGACATCCACATCGGCGACACGCTCTGCTCTCCGGAAAACCCGCAGGCAATTCCGTTCCAGAAAATTTCGGAGCCGACCCTTGCCATGCACTTTATTGTAAACGATTCCCCATTTGCCGGTCAGGAGGGCAAATTTGTCACCTCCCGTCACCTGCGCGACAGACTGTTCCGTGAGTTAAATACTGATGTCAGCCTCCGTGTAGAAGAAACCGACACAACGGAAAGCTTTAAGGTATCCGGCCGCGGTGAGCTTCATCTGTCTGTCTTAATTGAAAATATGCGTCGCGAAGGCTATGAATTTGCGGTCAGCAAGCCGGAGGTGCTTTACCGTTTTGATGAAAACGGCAGAAAGCTGGAGCCAATGGAGCGTGCCATCATTGATGTGCCGGAGGAGTTTTCCGGTACGGTCATCGAAAAGCTCAGTGCCCGCAAGGGTGAACTGCTTGGAATGTCTACCGCCAGCGGCGGTTACACCCGTCTGGAATTTTCCATCCCGTCCCGCGGCTTAATCGGCTATCGCGGCGAGTTTATGACTGACACCAAAGGAAACGGTATTTTAAATACGTTATTTGACGATTATGCTCCATACAAGGGCGACATCCAGTACCGCAAGCAGGGCAGTCTGATTGCCTTTGAAACAGGGGAGGCCATCACCTACGGCCTGTATAACGCGCAGGAACGTGGTGTTCTGTTTATCGGTGCCGGAGAAAGAGTCTACGCCGGCATGGTCATCGGTCAGACCGGAAAACCGGAGGATATCGAGGTGAATGTCTGCAAGAAAAAGCAGCTGACCAACACCCGTTCCTCCGCTGCAGACGATGCACTCCGTCTTTCCCCGCCACGTATTTTGAGTCTGGAGCAGTCCATTGAATTTATTGATACGGATGAGCTTTTGGAAATCACGCCAAAGACACTTCGGATTCGTAAGAAAATATTAGACCCGACTCTAAGAAAGCGGGCAGCAATGAGGAAAAACTAATCTGCGCCAAATCACATAAGACCGGCACATCCGAACCATCCGATGTGCCGGTCTTTTCTTTTATTTTATCAGTACAGTCGCTACCAATGCCATCCATACGATAGACGCAAAGCCTGTCGCCATCCGGTACATCCTCAGCATCCGAAACTACTTTCCCAAAATTTCCCTAAAAATTACCGTTTTCGTCCTCTTCCGGTCCGTTCTGTAAAATACAAATGAAACTCTTCCGGCTGTGTTATCTTATAGCCCTGTACAATTTTTTTAAAAAACCCGGCAAGAGCTGCATTTTTTATCTTTTTCCCGCCGCCCTCCATCCGGCTGATACGCAGATAACGGCGCTCTGTAAGCAGGACCTGGCGTAGTTCTGCAGGACCATACCAGAGAAGCATCTCATAGGACGCATTCAAAAACGCCTCCTCTGCCTTCGTAAACAGACCCTCTGCTGAAAACCGGGAATGGACGCCGTTTGTTTTTAATTGTTGATAAAAGGAGGCATAGGGCACACCCTCTGTCGTCAAATCACATTCTTCCCAAAACAACGCACAATCCGTCAGTCCCAAGGAAAACGCCTGTGCATAATACAACGTCATTACTACCCGAAGCGGCGAAATATCTCCGTCTGCACGGTCAATTAAATACTGTACCGCACACCATAGCTTGGAAGCCGTCAAAAACGCAATTACAGCATTTTTACTTTTCTTATATGCCACTGGGGTCAGACGTTCTTTGTTTGTCTCCAAAAGCTCCAGATAATACAACGGTTCCTCATACAGTCTTTTCAAGTGACTGCCGTACTCGCCCGTAGGCACCACACCGTCTGCATACCGCAGAATCGTGGTAGCGCCCCAGCCAAGCAACGCTGCCAAAGGCTTTTTCCCGATATAATACCGCTCCAAAAGTATTTTCAGCTCCTCTGTCGAAATGCCGTCCTGTCCTGCCACGTTCCGCCTCCTTTTACAAAATACCGGCGATAAAACAACAACCGGTGCAATACGAAAAACACCACCGCCGCACCGGTTTTCTCCATCATCAATATTTCCGATACTCGTTGATACTGTTGGCTATAATTTTAAACCCACGAATCAAGCGGTCAAAAATTCCGATACGGTAAAAATTCACCAGAACCATGCCTACCGGAATCCCGATAATCATACCAAGAATACCGCCAATCCGATATCCTACAAACATAAACAAAAGTGTCGCCAGCGGATCCATTCCGATGCTGTCGCCTACCATTTTCGGCTGCAAAAGCTGCTTCGTCAGCTGACACACCAGATACAGCACTACAAGTACAATTGCCTCAACATAGCGTCCCATTAAAACATCCACCACAACCCACGGACCGATTACCGTCCCTGTACCAAGCACCGGAAGCAAATCAAGAAACGCAATTAAAAGTGCCAGCAAAAACGAATAGTCAACCCCCAGTATTTCAAAGCCTACAAACAAAATCACAATAATAATCAGCATAATTTTAAACTGTGCCTTAAAATAGCCGCCGACTGCCGACTTTATATTGTTCATCACAAGCCGGTAATACTCCTGCATGGTTTCCGGCGTAATCTTCTTAATCAGTGCTACCAGCTTATCCCGATCCGCAATAAAGAAATAGGCAGCAATAATGGTAATAATGGCAATCAAAATGCCCTCTACAATGCTTCCTACATAATTTCCCGCCTTACTGATGGACGGCATCTTAAAGTCTGACATAGCGGAATTCATCCCCTTCTCCAGACTTTCATAAACGCTTCCGATGACCGTCTGCACCGTTTCCGGAAGCCGTTCATATACTCCGTAAAATTTTCCGGAAAGCTCATCAATCAGTTCCTGTGCCGCATCCAGCAACGACGGAATATCCCCAACCAGATCAAACAGCTCCTTAAGCAGGATATAGCACAACAGATATAGAATGCCTACCACCGCTGCAAGCACAAGAACGATAATGACTGCCGAACCGTATTTTCGTTTTATCTTTACCTTTTTCTCAAGAAAACGTACCATCGGATTTGCAATCAGCGCAATAAAAAAGCCAATAACAAAGGGCAGGAAAAACCGCAGCACCCTCCCCAGAAACAGGATCACCAGCAGGACACCGATGATTGTGATTAAAAAATTAACCAGAATCCTTTTGTAAATATCCTTCTCCTTCATAGCCAATCCTCCCTTTTATATATTTTATAAAAGTCCTTCCCTCTCAGCGCCGTAATTACGACCGAAACAACGGCTTTGCAAGAAAAGTAGCCGTAAAAAACACCGCAGATACAATTACAATGGTAGGTCCCGCTGCCGCATTCAGATAATAGGACAGCACCAGTCCGACTGTTCCTGATGCCAAGGAAAAAATCACAGAAAACAAATGGTATTCCCGCATATTAGCGGAAATATTTGCCGCACCCGCCGCCGGTAAAATCAGTAACGCATTAATCAGTAAAATACCAACCCACTTAATGGACAGCATAACAATAACCGCAATCAGCACTGCAAACAAATCCTCTATCAGACGCACCGGGATTCCCTTGCTCCTTGCAAGACTTGTATTTACACTGCAGGCATGCAGCTTATTAAAACAAAGCAGCCAGAAAAGCAGGGTAACTGCCAGCGCTGCTGCCAGATATAAAATTTCTTTTGACGTAATACTTAAAATATCACCGACTAAAAGTGCAGAATACTTGGAAAAATTTCCTCCGTGGGATAGAATCACCAGTCCTGCCGCCGTTCCGAGTGAAGAAAACACAGAAATAATCGTATCGGTCGATGCAGAGCTTTTCCGCTTCATGTGATTTAACACAAGAGCAAAGGCAACGGCAAACAGCAGCATGGTCATATCCGTATCTGCAATACCAAGCAGCACGCCGATTGCCATACCGGTCAGCGCAGAATGTCCCAGCGCATCTGAGAAAAAAGCCATCCGGTTATTCACAATCATGGTTCCTAATATACCAAATAACGGCGCAATCATGCAAATTGCCACCAAAGCATGCTTCATAAAACCGTAATGCAAGAACTCCATTCCGTATCCTCCGTTCTGTCTCTCTCCTCTTATCCGAAAATCTCATGAAACTCCGGACTCTCCATGACCTCCTCCGGCGTTCCCTCCTTCAAAACCGTTTTATCCAGCAAAATAACAGAATCCGCGTACTCCTTTACCAGTGCCAGATCATGTGACACCAGAATAACCGCCAGATCATACTTTTCCTTCAGGCTGTGGATGGTGCGGTAAAACAATTCCATTCCGTTTCTGTCCACACCGGAAACCGGTTCATCCAGAAGCAGCAGATTCGGCACCGGCGTACAGGCAATCGAAAGCAACACACGTTGCAGCTCGCCGCCAGACAAATCTCCCAGGCACTTGTCAATCAGATTTTCTGCCTCAAACAGCGCAAGCCGGTTTAAAACCTTATCATAAAGTGCTTTCTTCCGGCACAAAAAAACAGGAACATTGCTGATACAGCTTGCAAACAAATCATAAACACTGACCGGCGCATCCCGCTTGATATTCAGATTCTGCGGTACATAACCGATTTTCAGCTTTTTTACCTTATTTTCCTTCATATCGCGAAACTCAATGCTTCCCTCATGCGCCACCTCGCCCAGAATTGCCTTTATCAAAGTAGACTTTCCCGCGCCGTTCCGTCCAATCACCGCCGTCAGCTTTCCACAGTGTACATGCACATTCACATGCTCGATAATCGCAGCCTTTCCGGCATATACGCCAATATCCGACATTTTAATGCAATGCAGACCACAGGCCGAGCGTTCCGAAAGATGCCCGGCACGTCTGCGTAATTCCCGATTTCTTTTTTTCTTTTCCGAACCGCCGAACATAGCTCCTCCTTACTGCAGCCCGTAGGCCTGTTTTACTTTATTCAGATTTTCCCGCATAATCGTACAATAGAAAGAAACTCCCGTCCCTTTTTCCGCCACGCCGGACGATAGATTATCTGCCTCCCCCGTCACCGGGTCCAATACAACTACCGTCCCTCCAAGCTCTGTTCCAAAT
>CAZCON010000112.1:0-5483 GCA_964500085.1 uncultured Lachnospiraceae bacterium | reverse complement strand
TTATGATACGGTGCCGAAATCCGAACGACACGGCAAGGTACAAATTACAACCAGTACCTCTTTCTTTGTACCAAAGCCATTTACTCCGTTTCAATGGGTACGCATGGCAACAGCAGAGGAATTTGTGGAAAAGCGTAAGCTGTTATCGGCAGCAGTTAAGGAACAGCTGAATGCAAAAAGCATCAAATATAACTGGCATGATACGGATGTGACGATGTTAGAGGGTGTATTTGCACGGGGTGACAGACGATGTGCAGCTCTTTTAGAGGGCGCGTACCGGGACGGCTGTCTGTTTGATTCATGGTCTGAATATTTTAAAAATGATGTGTGGATGAAGCAGTTTGAAAAGACCGGTCTTTCCATGGAATTTTATACCTCCAGAGAGCGGGACAAGGATGAGCTGTTCCCGTGGGATTTTATTGATGCAGGAATCAGCAGAGAGTTTCTTTATCGTGAATATGAAAAGAGTAAAGCCGGGGTCGTAACGCCAAACTGTCGTAAGGGCTGTGCAGGCTGTGGCGCTGCTGCGTTTCATGGAGGTGTCTGTTATGAACCGCGTAACGAGGCGGGAGAAAGCATTCCAAAGGAAACACTTGTTCCGAATTGTTGATGAAAGGAGTACGTTTTCATGAATGTGAGAGTACGTTTTGCCAAATATGGGAATTTAAAATTTATCGGACATCTGGATGTGCTGCGGTATTTCCAAAAAGCAGTACGCCGTGCAGAGCTTGATATTGTTTATTCACAGGGATATCATCCGCACCAGATTATGTCCTTTGCTTCACCGCTTGGAGTGGGGCTTACGAGTGATGGAGAGTATATGGATCTGGAGCTTACGGGGGCTTTCTCACCGCGGGAAGTGGTGGAACGCTTAGCTGCTGCCATGACGGAGGGCTTTGCAGTTACCGGATGCCGTGTATTGCCGGAGCCGGAAAGCGGAAGAAAAAGAGAAACTGCCATGTCTCTGATTACCGGTGCAGATTATCTGGTTTCCTTAAAAGACGGATACGATTTTTTGCTGACGGGAGATGCATTGTATGAAGCCTTTGCAGTTTTTTGTAAAAGAGATTCACTGCCGGTTATAAAAAAAGTAAAAAAATCCGGTACAGAGAGTGAGGTTGATTTAAAACCGTTTCTTTATGGAATCGGACGGGATGCCAAGGAACTGTGTTCCAATACGATTGTACCAAGGGACCCGCAAAGCACGTTGCCAAGGTATGAGCTATCCCTGCAAAGCTTTGCAGACCGCTATGAAAACGGCAACACCCTTGCCATGCGGCTTTCTGCAGGAAGCGCAAATAATATCAAGCCGGAGCTTTTGCTGGAAGCCTTTTGTACCGAGCTTGGAACGGTATTCCAGCCGTTTGCATGGCAGCTTCATCGCCTTGATTTGTATGCAGGCACAGCACCAGAGTTTGAACGGTTATAGGAAGGATAGGAGACTATATGTATCGGCTGATTATAACAAGGCGTAACACATTGATTTATTCCGTTTTAGTGGATGAAAAACAAATTCCGGTGGAATTTTATGTAGAGGAAGCGGATGCGCCAACCCGTCTTGGAAATATTTATGTCGGCTATGTAGACAATATCGTAAAAAATATTGATGCGGCGTTTATCGAAATTGCAGATGGCATGATGTGCTATTGCTCCGTGAAAGCGAACGACTCCTATCTGTTTGGGCCTCACGCGAATAGTAACCGCCTCTGCATGGGTGATTCCGTACTGGTACAGGTAGAGCGGGAGACGATTAAAACAAAGCAGCCCTCTGTTACCGGAAAATTACAGCTCACCGGAAAATACCTGGTACTGGTACACGGTATGCACGGAGTACATATTTCCCATAAAATTAAGCATAAGGAAGAAATTAATAGGCTAAAGGTCCTATTTTCTAATTGTGAAAATGAGAACTATGGTCTAATTGTCAGGACTAATGCACTACAGGTGTCGAATGAGCGTCTGAAAGCAGAGGAGGCAAGACTGGTCGCGCAGTACAAGGAGCTGTGCACCACGGGAATTCACAAGTCCAAAGGCAGTTTACTTTACCAAAGCTTTCCGTGGTATATTGACCTGTTGCGTGATTTGCCGGAAACGGAGCTTTTGGAGGTGCTTACTGATGATGCAGGGATTTATGAAGCGTGCGCTGACTATGTTACACAGTTTCAGCCGGAGGATATGGGAAAGCTTCGGCTGTATCAGGATCATAATCTTTCTCTGGCGGCATTGTATTCTCTGCAACGCCTAGAAAAAGAGGCGTTATCCAAAAATGTATGGCTGAAATCAGGTGCATATTTAGTCATTGAACCGACAGAAGCTTTGACTGTAATTGACGTAAACACAGGAAAGGCAGTCACCGGAAAAAAAGCGGGAGATGAGACTTTTTATAAAATCAATGAGGAAGCCGCAAAGGAATGTATGCGACAGCTGCGCTTGCGAAACTTGTCCGGCATGATTTTAATTGATTTTATCAATATGGAGGAGAAACTCTACAACGAAAGACTCATGAAGCTCTTAAAGGAACTGGCGGCAAAGGACCGGATTCCGGTAACCGTGGTGGATATGACGGGGCTGAAGCTGGTAGAGTTGACAAGAAAAAAGGTTAAGAAACCGATTCACGAAATACTGACGCAATTTGTGACCGCAGCTTCTTCTGACAGTTACTCCTGAGAATCGGGATTCTAAAATAACATGCCTCGGTATGGACATTTTGCACAAAAAAGCTTTGTTAAAAAAATAACACTGACATTTTTTAAAAAATCATGCTACAATATTTACAGGATATGGAGATTGTAAGCGCCTTTTCTGCTATCTGGCAGGAACAGGCGTTTCAATTTACTCTAAAACAAATCAGATCATGTTCTGCATATGGATTCGGAGGTTGAAAGCATGTTTAAAAAAGGAGAATATGTAGTTTGCGGAAATAACGGAATTTGTAAGGTGACGGATGTGACTACCTTAAATATGGCAGGCGCACCAAAGGATCGCTTATATTACATTTTAAAGCCGGTATATGCAGAGGCAAGTAAGGTATATATTCCGGTTGATAATCATAAAGTAGCATTGCGTGCGGCACTTTCTGCAGAGGATGCCCATGCGCTGATTGAAAAAATACCTTCTCTTGATTTGGTATGGGTAGAAAATGAAAAACAGCGTGAGCTTACCTATAAGGAATGCTTAAGGCAAAATACCTGCGAAGAATATGTACGTATCATCAAGACCTTATACCTTAGAAAACAGGAACGTCTTGCAAAGGGACAGAAGATTATCGGTCTGGATGAACGCTACTTAAAGCAGGCAGAGGATTTCTTATACGGAGAGCTTGCAGTAGCGCTTGGTATTGAAAAAAAAGGGGTAGAGGAATATATTACGGAAGAAATTGAGAAGCTGACAGCGGAATAAACAGAAGAAAAGAAGCCTGTAGAAGTCTTTCCCCTCTTGCATGGTCCGAGGGAGAAAGGTTTCTGCAGGCTTCTTTTTAGAAAAAAATTTTGTATAATTGTATACAATTTCCGTTGACTTTTATTTCAGGCGGGATTATAATGAAATCATATTTTTCGAGGAGGGCAATGGTATGAAGATTCGAATTGCGATTGCAGGCTATGGCAACCTTGGCCGTGGAGTTGAAAATGCAGTGACTGCTGCAGAGGATTGTGAGCTTGTGGCGTTATTTACAAGACGTGACCCGGCCAGTGTGACAACACGCACGGGTGTTCCGGTTTATAAGATGGAGGATGCGGTAAAGCTGCAGGATCAGATAGATGTTATGGTGTTGTGTGGCGGTAGTGCCAATGATTTGCCGGAGCAGACTCCGGAGCTTGCAAAGTATTTCAACGTAATTGACAGCTTTGATACCCATGCCCGTATTCCGGAGCATTTTGCAAAGGTAGACGCGGTAAGCAGGGAGGCAAAGAAGGTCAGCATTATTTCCGTTGGCTGGGATCCTGGGATGTTTTCCTTAAATCGTTGCTACGGACAGGCAATTCTTCCGAATGGCAAGGATTATACCTTCTGGGGCAAGGGTGTAAGTCAGGGGCATTCCGATGCTATTCGCCGCATACCTGGGGTCAAGGATGCAAAGCAGTATACCGTACCGGTAGCAGCCGCACTGGAAAGTGTTCGTGCAGGCGAAAACCCGGAGCTTACGACCCGTGAAAAGCACACAAGAGAGTGTTTTGTGGTAGCCGAGGAGGGCGTAGACCTTGCAGCGATTGAACAGGCAATCGTGACGATGCCGAATTATTTTGCAGATTACGATACTACGGTACACTTTATCAGCGAGGAAGAATTAAAGCGCGACCACAGTGGTATTCCGCACGGCGGTATGGTATTCCGCACCGGTACGACCGGCGCAAATCATGAGAACCATCATGTCATTGAGTATCGATTGCAGCTTGACTCCAATCCGGAATTTACTGCAAGTGTACTGACCGCCTATGCCAGAGCTGCATATCGTTTGTCTGCCGAGGGACAGTACGGCTGTAAGACCGTGCTTGACATTGCACCGAAGTATTTACACCCGCAAAGCGTGGAAGAGTTAAGAAAGACTTTGCTATAAAGTCAATACAATACCCTGACATTTTGTTCTTGACATGCCCTTGGGGAAATGTGCTATGCTTTGTATGTAAAACAAGTAAAAAAGGAGGATAACAAAAATGGCACAGGCACAGTTTTTTTATCGGGCTACAGATGCCCCGAAGCCGAACGGACCAAACCATATAGGAACCTGCATTTTGCTCGAATACGACGGGAAAGTGTTGTTGGAACACCGGACAGACAGTGATACATGGGCAGTGATAGGCGGGGGCTTGAAAACAGAGGAGCGGTTGGTGGAAGGGGCGATACGGGAAGCTTTGGAAGAAACAGGAATCTGTCTTACAAAAAAAGAAATGGAAATTTTTCATATTTATGATGACCCGTCAAGAATTGCAAGCTATCCGGACGGAAATGTCAGACGCATTATTACGGTAGTGTATCGGGTGAAATTGACGGCACTGCCGGAACTGGTTTGCAGCAAAGAATCAAGGGAACTATGCTTTTTTACAAGGGATGAGCTACAGACGGTAAAGATTGCAGCGACACACATTCCGATTGTAGAGGATTGGCTACAGGCGGAAAATAGATAAATAAATGAGACATAAAAAGGTTGCTGAAAATACAGTTAAAGTAAAAACGGGTATGAAGTGCAGAAAACCAGCAGATTGACAAAATGTGGTAAGTGTACTAATATGAATAGTAGAACTGCCATATTTGCAGGAAGCTGTTTACAACTTCATATTAAAGTAAAAAACAACTTCATATTAAAGTAAAAAACTGCTTGACATCCTTTGAAAACCATGTTATACTAATCTAGTGTGCCGCACAACGAGGTTCAAGCTCTGTCCATTTTTCGGACGGACACCACAGTTGGCGAGTATTGTAAATAGGAGGTGCCATATGTACGCAATCATTGCAACAGGTGGTAAACAGTACAAAGTTGCCGAAGG
>CAZCON010000111.1:0-5489 GCA_964500085.1 uncultured Lachnospiraceae bacterium | reverse complement strand
TTTCCAGAGGAACGGTAAACAGTGCGGTATTAGAGGCAAGAGAGGTGCTTTCCGTGGCACTGCGCCATGAAGCCGTGTTTATTGTGGTGCTTCATAATCATCCAAGCGGTATTCCCGTACCGAGCGAGGCGGATATTGCAGTTACCAAACGTCTTTCTGCTGCCTGTGAAATCGTTGGAATTTTACTGCGCGACCACATTATTATTGGCGAAAACTGCTTTTTCAGCATGAGGGAAAAAGGATTTTTGGATTGAATTTTGTCTAAAACTAGGACAAATATATGATTGAAAAAAACAGGAAAAAGTGGTACACTATGATAGAATATAGAAATACTATGCGAAGGGAGATTATGAAGTGTCATCAAAAGTTTATGCAATAGATTTTGGCACCAGTGTACTTAAAATTTACAAAAAAAATGAGGGCGTGATTTTTGACGAAAAAAATGTCGTGGCCGTATGTGAAGGAGACGTAAAGGCAATCGGCAATGAGGCATTTGAAATGTACGGAAGAACACCGGATAATTTTCAAGTGACCTTTCCGGTGAAATATGGTGTAGTTGCCGATTTTGGTAATATGCTTTCTCTACTGAATTCTGCCTTTGCAGGACTTTCGGACAAGCACGGCAAATTTAACGGCGCAGAATTTGTTGTTGCGGTTCCGTGTGACATCAGTGAGGTGGAGTGCCGTGCCTTTTATGATTTGCTGTGGAGTTCCTCTGCAAAACCAAAAAAGGACAAGGTACGTGCGGTTCATAAGCCGGTTGCCAATGCCATCGGCGCGGGACTGGAGGTAATGACCGCCAACGGTATTATGGTAGTTGATATCGGTGCAGAAACAACGGAAATCGGCGTGATGGCATTAGGCGGTATCGTAAACAGTAAAAAGGTGGATATTGGCGGCAGCCGTTTGGACGAGACCATTATTTCCTGTGTGAAGAAGCGTTACAATCTGATTATCGGCAATAAGACCGCAGAACTGATTAAAAAGGAGCTTTCCTGTGCGCTTCCGCCGAAAGAAAAAAAGACTCTGAGGGTTTTCGGTCGTGATGTCATGACCGGTCTTCCGACAGAAGCCGAAGTAGATTCTGCGTTTGTATATGAGTCCATAGAAGAACATCTCCGTTCCATTGTAGATGAGGTGAAACTGATTCTGGAAAAAACTCCGCCGGAAATAGCATCCGACATTTTAGATACGGGGATTTACTTAACCGGCGGTTCTGCCAACATCAAAGATCTGGACAAGCTGTTTGCAAGAGAAACCGAGCTGGATATCCATGTCTGTGAAAACTCCGCAAATACGGTAGTGATGGGACTTGGTAAGATTATTGAAAATTCCAAGTATGCGGATTTAAGATTAACCTTGGATAAGATGACAAACGGAGGTTGATGAAGCATGAGGCGTCGCAGAAGAAGACGACGGAGCGGGTTTGAGTTCAACCCGAAATACCTGTGGATTGTCCTGATGATTCTTTGCATCGCACTTATGTTTGCCACGTATCGTTTTCCGGAACAATTTACAGGCGTAAAGACCGCGGCAGGAAACATAGTTTCGCCAATGCAGCGTGGAATCAATACCGTCGGACGGGCAATTTCCGACAGACTGCAGGCCTTTCGTGATGTAAAGAAGCTGCGGGCTGAGAACGAGGAGCTCAAGGTAAAAATCGAAGAACTAACTGCCACAAATCAGCAGCTTACGCAGGAAAAGTATGAATTAGACGGTCTCCGGAGACTGTATGAGCTGGATGCGAAGTACATGGATTACGAAAAGGTGGCGGCGAGAATTATTGCAAGTGATACCAACAACTGGTTTTACAGTTTTATTATTGATAAGGGTTCTGACAACGGCATTCAGACAGGAATGAATGTGCTTGCCGGAAACGGTTTGGTAGGTATTGTTTCCGAAACCGGAAAAAACTGGTCCAGAGTACGTTCCATCATTGATGATGATAGCAATGTAAGCGGTATGTCCATAGAAACGCAGGATACCTGTATCGTTTCAGGTGATTTAAAGCTGATGAAGGAAAACGGTTTGATTCGGGTGGAAATGATTTCTATGGATGCAGGCTTTGCCGAAAATGCTGAAATTGTAACCTCCCATATCAGCGATAAATACCTGCAGGGTATTTTGATTGGCTATATTCAGGATATTCAGGTGGATTCCAGCAACATGACAAAGACCGCTTATTTAAGACCGGCAGTAAATTTTGAGCATCTGGATGAAGTTCTGATTATTACGGAATTAAAGGAAGCCTATGATTTTGATTAGAAATGCAGGAAAGGGACGTAGGTTGTGATTCGTATACTACTTACATTGGTGCAGCTTTTGCTTTGTTTTTTGCTGCAAAGTACGGTAATGCCTGCTTTTTCCATGGCAGGCGTTGTGCCGGATTTGCTGTTGATTCTGGTGATTTCCGCAGCATATACAAAGGGAAGAATCGGCGGAATGCTGACCGGTTTTGCAGCAGGACTTTTAACAGATGTCTGCTTTGGTAACATGGTAGGTCTGTGCGCCCTGTTTTATCTGTGTATCGGCTATTTTGCAGGATATTCCAATAAGCTTTACGATGAACGGGATTATCTTCTCCCGATGCTTATGATGGCGGCAGGCGAGTTTTTATACTCCTTTGCATATTATGTGGCGCATTTTTTATTACGCAGCAGAACGGAATTCGGATATTACTTTCTGCACCTGATTCTTCCGCGTATGGTGTATACCGTACTTGCGGCAGCAGTGCTGTATCCGCTGTTTCATTTGCTGCACCGCTTACTTTTAAGGCTGGAACAAAAGGAGGATTAGGGTGTTTTATTATGTTTTTGGCAAACTGAAGGAATGGCTGTCCTCCCGTATGCTTCCGATTGCTTTGTTTTACGGTGTCCTCGCCGGTGTTCTGATTTTTCAGCTTTACCGGATTCAAATTTTGGACACGGCGCAGGTGGCTGAGACGGAAGAATATAAAACCACTCGTGAGCGCAAGACAGCCAGTACCAGAGGTTTGATTTATGACAGAGAGGGAAGAGTGCTGGCATATAACGAGCTTTCTTATTCTGTTATTTTGGAAGACAGTCCGCTGTTAGATACGAATGCAAAAAAGAATGCCATGCTGTATCAGCTGATTCAGCTTCTGGAACGCGAGGAGACTGAATTAGAACCGGAATTTTACATAGCGGTTGGCGATTCCGGCGTGTTGGAATATACGGTAGACGGAACAGCCAGACTTCGTTTTATTAAAAATGCGTTAGGAAAGCAGTCCATTGACAATTTAACAGAAGAAGAACGTAATATGACGGCAGAAGATTTGTTTTTCCTTCTGCGTTATGGAGATAAAGTTTTTGGCTCTATGTATGGTATTTCTGATGAATATGAGCTGGCGGATGCGCTGCAGATTATGGCGGTCCGATATGCAATTTTTACTCTTTGGCCAAAGTATTCCCAGATTACGCTGGCAACGGATGTACCGGATACCCTGATTGTAGCAATTCGTGAAAACAGTGCAGTGCTGCCTGGAATTTCTGTTGTGATGCAGACCAAGCGTGTTTACAATTACAGTGAATATTTTGCCCATATTATTGGATATACCGGACGGATTACCGAAGAGGAGCTTGAGCTGTACAATGTAGAAGAAGATTTGTTTACAGCTGCAGACGTAATTGGCAAGACCGGTCTGGAAAAATCCTTTGAGGATGTGTTAAATGGAGAGAAAGGGATTGAAGAGCTGACGCTTGATAAGAATTACCGCATTGTGAATACAGAAGTGATTTCAGAGCCGCAGGCGGGTAACAACATTTATCTGACGATTGATGCGGAATTACAGAAAGCTTATTATTATCTGGTGGAAAAGGAGCTTGCCAAGATTCTGTTAAAACAGATAACAGATGAGCTGGATTATGGTACAAAGGGCGAGTCGGCAGACGATATTCTGATTCCGATTTACGAGGTTTATGACGCACTGTTTTCCAACAATGTCTTGGATGTGTCTCGGATTTTCGGGGACGAGCCGCCGCAGAATGCCGGAGAAAATGAGCTCCGTGTGTATCAGAAGTTTCAGAATAAATACGAGGCAGTAAAGGCGCAGCTGACCGGCTATCTTTCCTATGACAGTCAGGTTACAGGGGCAGAGGTTTCGGAGGAGATGGCAGAGTATCTGGAGTATGTTTATTCCAAGCTCACCTCTGCTACGACAGGCATTCTTCCGACAGCTAATATCGACAGGACGGATGAAACATATCTGGCTTATCGAAATGATAAAATCAGTCTGAGTGAGTTTTTGCTTTATGCCATCAACCGGAATTGGATGGACTTGGAAAAGCTTTCTATCAGCGACTACTATGTTACAGACGAGATTTATAATATCCTTTTGGAAAAAATCATGGAAATTCTGAATGAGGATGCCGCTTTTACAAAGAAGCTGCTTCGCAACATGATTTTTCAGAATGAGCTGACAGGAAAAGAGATTTGTCTGCTTTTGTTTGACCAGTCCGTGCTGGATTTTAATGCGGAGGATTACAAAAAGCTGAGGGATGGAGCGATTTCAGCCTATGACTTTATACGGGCAAAAATCGAAGCCGTAGAAATTACACCGGCACAGCTTGCACTGGAGCCGTGTGGCGCGTCTCTTGTAATAACGGACCCGAAAAACGGTGACGTACTGGCTATGGTGACCTATCCGAGCTACGATAATAATAAGCTGGCAAATAAAATTGACTGGGATTATTACTCCAAGCTGCTGGCGGATAAATCCAATCCGTTATCCAGCCGGGTGACAAATTCCAAGACTACTACGGGTTCTACCTTTAAAATGATTGCCAGCTTTGCAGGATATGGTGAAAATGTGCTTGGACTTTATGAGACAATTGAGGACCTTGGCGAATTTACAAAGGTAGATCCTTCGCCAAAGTGCTGGTATTATCCGAAAAAACATGGTAAAATTGATGTGTCAAAGGCAATTTATCATTCCTGTAACTATTTTTACTATGAAGTGGGTTACCGGCTTGCAGAAGACTATAACGGGCAGTACAGCGATTCGCTTGGAATAGCAAAGCTTACAAAGTATGCAGAAATGTTTGGTCTTGGCACCTCCTCAGGAATTGAGGTGGCGGAGCTGGCACCTCAGATTGCAACACAGGACGCTGTCCGGGCTGCCATCGGTTATTACCACAGCTTTACACCGTCTCAGATTGCACGGTATGCCACCACGCTTGCCAACAGCGGCACCTGCTATAACCTGACACTGGTGGATTTGATTACCGATAAGGAAAATATGCTGGTAAAAAATAACGCAGCCACTGTATTGAAAGAAATTACGGAATTTACCGATGCGGAGTGGCGACAGGTACAGAAGGGTATGTTTCTGGTATTAAACAGCAGCGATTCTACCGGAAGAGAGTATGCGAAGCTTGGATTTGACGCTGCCGGAAAATCCGGTACGGCACAGGTATCGGATACCAAGCCCAGTCATGTTTTGTTTATTTCCTATGCGCCGTATGAAAATC
>CAZCON010000110.1:0-5502 GCA_964500085.1 uncultured Lachnospiraceae bacterium | reverse complement strand
CCTATACAGGCTTTGTATATGCGACGGTGTTGCTCTCGTTTTTATACCGGATTCGGGTGGAGGAGAACGGACTGCTTCTTTTGTGGCTTGTATTTATTGGAACATGGGGATCGGATACCTGTGCGTACTGTGCAGGCTGCCTGTTCGGAAAGCATAAGGCGTTTCCGGAATTGAGCCCGAAAAAGACGATTGAGGGCTGCATCGGCGGTGTCCTTGGAACTGCAGTGATTGCCGGAATTTATGCGGTCTGCATCAATGCTTTCATGGAGACGGTAACGGTTTCTGTGGTTGCGTTTATACTCATTGGCATGGCAGCATCCGTGATTTCGCAAATCGGTGATTTGGCAGCCTCTGCAATGAAACGGAATTATGAAATTAAAGATTATGGTACGTTGATTCCGGGACATGGTGGAGTGCTGGATCGTTTTGACAGTATTCTTTTTACCGCACCGTTGGTGTATTATTTGGTTCATTTTTTGGCTTTGTAGGATTCGCTTTAAAGCGAAACACAGGAAGAAAAAGTAAGGGATGGCATAATGAAGAAAATAGCAATTCTTGGTTCTACCGGTTCTATTGGTACGCAGACGCTGGAAATTGTTCGGGAACGGGCAGAAGAGTTTCAGGTAACTGCGCTTGCGGCTGGCAGTAGGATTGATCTTTTGGAAGCACAGGTGGCAGAGTTTTGTCCGCGGCTTGTCAGTCTCACGAGAGAAGAGGATGCGCGCGAGCTGGAGAAAAGGCTTCGTGCAAGAAATATTAGTTCTACAGAAGTAGTATATGGAATGGATGGTCTTGTGGCATGCGCTGTGGAAAGCTCTGCTGATATGATGGTGAATGCTGTGGTAGGCATGATTGGAATTCTGCCGACAATAGCTGCCATCAGGGCAGGAAAGGACATAGCGCTGGCAAATAAAGAGACTCTGGTTACTGCCGGGCATATTATTATGCCGCTTGTGGAAGAATATCATGTAAAACTCCTGCCGGTAGACAGCGAACATTCAGCTGTGTTTCAGTGTTTGCAGGGAGCTGGAAAGCAGACGGTAGAAAAGCTTCTTCTTACAGCGTCTGGTGGTCCGTTTTTTGGAAAAACAAAGGAAGAGCTCGGTTCTATTACGGTAGAACAAGCGCTGAAGCACCCAAATTGGGCAATGGGACGAAAGATTACCGTAGATTCTTCAACCCTGGTGAATAAGGGGCTTGAGGTAATGGAAGCCGGTTGGCTTTTTTCACTTCGACCGGAGCAGATTGAAGTGGTAGTACAGCCAAAGAGCATTATTCATTCCATGATTCAGTTTACGGATGGCGCAGTGTTAGCACAGCTGGGAGTGCCGGATATGAAGCTGCCAATCCAATATGCCATGACGTATCCAAATCGTGTAAGTCTGGGAGGGGAACGTCTGAATTTCTTTGATTTGCAAAGGATAGAGTTTTACAGACCGGACACAGAGACGTTTCGTGCACTAACACTTGCTTATGATGCATTTCGTGAGGGTGGAAGTCTGCCGACGGTGTATAATGCGGCAAATGAGATGGCAGTAGCAATGTTTTTAGAAAGAAAAATAGGGTATTTACAGATTACGGAATTGTTGGAACGAGCCATGAATGCACACAAAAAAATCAGCAGTCCGACTTTGGAGGAGGTTCTTTCAACAGAATCAGAAACGTATTCTTATCTCAGGGAGTATGCGCGTTAAGAAACGCAGAAAAGAGGAATTATGAAATTTATTGTTGCGATTTTAATTTTTGGAATCATCGTTTTAATACATGAGCTCGGTCATTTTGTTTTTGCACGGATGAATGGTATCGAGGTACTGGATTTTTCAATCGGTATGGGACCGAGACTGTGTGGCTTTAAGGCGTGGGGAACCTGTTTTTCTGTAAGACTTCTGCCAATTGGCGGTGCCTGTATGATGCTTGGTGAGAACGAGGATCAGAACATGGAAGATGAAAAGTCGTTTTATGCGAAAAATGTTTGGCAACGAATTGCGGTATTGTTTGCCGGACCGGGTTTTAATTTTATACTGGCCTTTGTATTCTCTGTGATTATTATCGGGATGGAAGGCTTTGATCCGGCAAAGGTAACCGGTGTGACGGAGAACAGTCCGGCAGCAGAGGCAGGAATGCTTCCGGGAGATGTGATTACAAAAATGAATCACTCCGGAATTTCGTTCGGACGCGAGGTGCAGAGCTATTTAGAAAATCATGCGGTGAATGGAGAGCCGCTTGCGATTACGGTAAAGCGTAATGGAGAAAAGGTAAAGCTGACACTGTACCCGGAGGAATATGACAAGTATTTACTGGGTTTTACGTATTCCGGTACGGAAACTGGTGCAGCAGAGGTACTGGAGGTATCCGAAGGATATCCGATTGCTGCCGCGGGTCTGCAGGCAGGGGATATTATTGTTGAAATTGAAGGAAATGAGATTAAAAACGGTAGCGAATTAATGGCGTATTTTGACAGTACCCCGCTTTCCAACGAAGAAATAGAGATAACCTATGTAAGAGATGGTGTGGCTGTTACGGCAAATGTGACACCGAAGTATGTCTCTACCGGCTATAAGCTTGGCTTTGCATATAATCTGGCGCGAGAGAAGGCTACGGCATTTGAAACAATCCGTTATTCTGTGACAGAGGTAAAATATTGGATTGTAGAAACGGCGAGAGGTCTTGTAAAGCTTGTCACCGGAAAACTGAAGTCTACGGATGTGGGCAGCGCAGTGGCAATTGTAGATGTGATTGGTGATACCTATGAAGCGTCAATGGAGTATGGCGTGAGAGATACTGTATTAAATATGCTTTATATTACCGTACTGCTTAGTGCAAATATCGGCGTGATGAATCTTCTGCCGATTCCGGCATTGGACGGTGGGAAGCTGTTGTTTTGCGCCATTGAGGTGGTACGTGGGAAGCCGGTAGACAGAGAAAAAGAGGGCATGGTGCATTTTATCGGGCTGGTTTTTTTGATGCTCCTTATGGTATTTTTGACGTTTAATGATATAAAAAATATATTTTTCTCTTAAAATATTGTGCTTTGATTCGTATTCATATAGGAAGGCAGAGGGAAAGGCTATGGAGGACATGGGACGGAAGAAAACCAGAAGGGTACAGATTGGGAACGTGACAGTCGGAGGAGGTGCGCCGATTGTAATTCAATCCATGACAAATACAAAGACGGAGGATGTGGCGGCGACTGTTGCACAGATTAAAGAATTGACGGCAGCCGGATGTGAAATCATTCGTTGTGCTGTACCGACGTTGGAGGCGGCAAAGGCACTTTCAGAAATTAAGAAGCAGATTTCTATTCCGTTGGTAGCTGACATTCACTTTGATTATCGCCTTGCAATTGCGGCAATTGAAAATGGCGCTGATAAAATCCGTATCAATCCGGGAAATATCGGTTCTATGGAACGGGTGGCTGCAGTTGCGGAAGCCGCAAAAAAATATCAGGTTCCGATTCGTGTGGGTGTAAATAGCGGTTCGCTGGAAAGAAATTTAGTGGAAAAATACGGCGGCGTTACAGCAGAGGGTTTAGTAGAAAGTGCATTGGATAAGGTGGCAATGCTGGAGCAGTTTGATTTTCACGATATTGTCATCAGTATTAAGTCATCGGATGTGCTGATGTGCGTAAGAGCACATCAGCTGATTGCGGAGCGGGTGGATTATCCGCTTCATGTAGGAATTACGGAGGCAGGGACACTGCGCTCCGGAAATATCAAATCTGCACTTGGACTGGGTATGATTTTATCAAAGGGGATTGGTGATACCATCCGTGTATCCCTGACAGCGCCACCGGTAGAAGAAATTGTAACGGCAAAGCTTATTCTGCGGACCTTAGGACTTCGAAAGACTGGAATCGAGGTGGTGTCCTGTCCGACCTGCGGCAGAACAAGGATTGATTTGATTGGATTGGCAGAGCAGGTGGAAACGCTGGCGGCCGGGTATGATTTGCCAATTAAGGTGGCTGTAATGGGGTGTGCCGTAAACGGACCGGGAGAGGCGAAAGAAGCAGATATCGGAATTGCCGGAGGTAACGGCGAAGGGTTGGTATTCCGGAAAGGGGAAATTATCCGTAAGGTACCGGAGGAAGAATTGCTTTCAGCTCTGAGGAAGGAGATTGAGACATATGAAGCTATGCGAAGTATTTGATACAATCCGTGCGCCGGAGGAATTGCGGCGTATTTTTGCGGAAACAGAGGTGCAAAAGCTTTCTGCTTCCAGATATTCGGAAGAGGTAACGGTACATATAGAGAGTGAACGTCTGCTGTCTTATCAACAGTTGAAGCATTTGACCAGGGTGTTGAATCAGGATTTCTTTTCCAGAATCGGGAAAAAGGCCGGCGTTGCAGAACATTATCGCCTGTCTGCACAGTATACACCAGCTTCCATCTGGGAGCATTATAGTGAATCTCTGTACGAAGAGCTGGGAGAACGGAGCCGGCTGTATACCGGATTTTTACAGAAGGCGGATGTTTCTGTAAGCGGAGAAGAGTTACGGATTAAGACGGAAGATACATTTATTAACAGACACATTGGCGAGGAATTGAAGGGCTGCATTGAGGAGCTCTTTTTTGTACGCTTTGAAGTACCGCTTCGTGTAATCAATGTATTTGAAGCAACCGGGAAGGAAGAAGAAGTACCGGAAAAGCCGGTGTATGAATTTTATTCCAGAGATAAGCTGCAAAGTATGGGAGTTATGCCGCTGGAAAGAAAGGAAGAAGAGACAACGGGAGGCGGCGAGGATGCTGAGCTTCAATTGGTAGCAGCAGAGAATAGAGCAGCAGAAAACGGGAAAAAGGGTACAGGAACAGAAAAGGCAGGGCAAAGCAGCACGGCGGCAAAGGGAACGGGCAGCAAGCCGGATTTTAAAAAATTTGAGCGTAACGGCTATACACCAAAGAAAAAGCTTCCGGACGACCCGGATATTTTTTATGGCAAGCCGTTTGACGGAGAACTCAGCCCGATTTCTGATATTGATGAGGGCTTTGGTGATTATGTCATTCGCGGTAAGATTATTAAGTTTGAGGAACGGGAGCTGCGAAATGAAAAGCTGTTGTTTTTATTCCAAGTTACAGATTTTACAAATTCTATCGGAGCAAAGCTTTTTGTAAAGAAGGAAGAAGCAGAGGAACTCCGCGGACATTTAAAGACCGGAAAATTTGTACTTCTCAAAGGTCAGGCATTATATGACACCTATGAAAAGGAAGTGTCCATTGGTGTTATTTATGGTATGAAAAACATAAAAGACTTTACGAAAAAACGTATGGATACGGCAGAACGGAAACGTATCGAATTGCATGCCCATACCAAGATGAGTGATATGGACGCAGTGGTAGACCCAAGCGTTCTGGTGAAAACTGCATTTGAATGGGGAATGCCGGGGGTTGCCATTACAGACCACGGTGTTGTACAGGCATTTCCTGAGGCAAATCATGCCATTAATCCAAAGGATTATAAGGATGACGAGGAAAAGATGCAGCGTGCCAAGGACTTTAAGATTATCTA
>CAZCON010000109.1:0-5562 GCA_964500085.1 uncultured Lachnospiraceae bacterium | reverse complement strand
GCCTCATACCGCTCCGCTTCGCTAAACAACAGTGACAAATTCCTCCATTTGTCCTCATTCAGATACAAAAGGGGCTGTTCCACCAAATTCCAGGTTTCTGCAAACACCAGCAGTGCCACCGCAAAAATACAGACCCTGATTTGCAGTACAATACAGTGCCAGATAATTTTCAGGCAGGAATTCGTTTCCAGCCTTGCCGCTTCCACCACCTGTACGTCGCATTCCCGCATATACTGATGCAGTATCACCACACTCAGCGGAGAAAACAGCAATGGCAAAATAATTGCATACGGCGTATTCAAAAGCTTCATATCGCGCAATCCGATATAATTAGGAAGAAACATCACCTGTAACGGCATCATCATCAGCACAATATACAAAACATACCACAATCTTTTTCCCGGAAATTCTGCAAACTTAAAAGCATACGCTGCAGGTACAGAAATCAGCAAGGAGCCAGCCGTAACGCTGACCGCATACAGTACGGAATTCCAGAACATCCGGTAAAAAGGAAAACAGTTGAAAAACAATTCCTGATATCCGTATGTAGTAGCCTTCTGTTCCAGAAAAAAGGAACCCATTACCGTCAGCAGCACCGGCACCAGAAAAACGATACCCGCAAGCAACAAAATTAAAAGCAAAAGAGAAGTACACAGCTTTTTCTTTCTCATGACTGGAACCTCCTCCTCTTACCACATTTACTCGTTCAAATAAATTTTTAGCTTCCGCTCCGTCTCGGCAATATATGTATCCAGCTTCGTGATATCCTCTAGCACTTCTCCATAGCCATCGTAAATACTATACTCTAACGTAAAGCTGATTGCACCGTTTTCATACAGCGCATACAACGACTTCTCATACGCCGTATCCTCCACTACCCGGTTTTGAAAAAACAGCGGTGTTTCCTCCTGTTTCATCATATAGGAAAGTAGGGAAGCAAGGTAGTCCAGTGTGGTGTACAGATTGTCAGAATAAGGGTTTACCGCCAAAAACAGGCAGGTACCAACATTTTTACCCGCCGCCGTAAGCTTCGGTTCCGCGTAAATGGTTGCATCCTTTCCATACTGCAATGCAAAATATGCTCGGTAATCATTCTCAAAAAGAATATGACAATAGTTATCACGTGTAGCTTCCTTTTGCATCGAATTACTTTTTGCCATCCCCTGCATTATGTTTCGAAACTCTTCCGTATTGACGCTCCTTCGCTCTAAAATAGATTGAACCACAAACCTTTCCGCAAAAGCAGACGGCTTCTCTATTTTCCTTTTTTCTCTCTCCGACAATGCTTCATACGCCAAACAATACTCCTCCATTAAAAATCACTCCCAGTTTTATGGCTCGTACAAACGATAGATATAAGCGCCAATCGCAAGCGGCATTCCGGCAACAGATTCCTCTTCCGCCACAGAATCATTCTTCCATTCTTGAAACCGCCAGAGCTTTCCGCCACTTACGCAGAATACATTCTCACCGTCTGTATAAAAATATTCCAACTGCGCCGAAGTACCGTCTGCATTCTGCATATAGCACTGCGTCCCGCCATCAAGTGCTATCCTTAGCTTATTTCCAAGGTAAACCACTCCATTAAAAAGCAACATATCCGAGGTGGATAACTTCGTCGCATAAGCCAACTCTGCCACCTCTTCCCAGTAAGCATAGATGTACTCGTCTCTTCCATAATTCACATAATGGGTAATATCATATACCGGGTCCTTACAAACCAACACCGGTGTACTTTCCATACCATACTCTGGTTTCATATTTTCTTCCAGATTACAGTAAAACGCATCGTCTGCGCCCACTACCGTCAGTTGCTCCAGTTTTTTCCTTCCAGAAAAATTTCTTTTGTCCCATACGTTATCGTCTTGACCTCTATCTCTTCCTTCTCCGCCCACAAACTCTCTTCTTTTTCTGCAAATGTTATATCATCTACAGACGAATTACATGCTGCCATACCCATAAGTGCCAAAGCCAGCATGATAGGCAGCCCCAGTCGATTCTTCATTTCTTTTGTCTCCCCTTCCTTTCCTAATACAACAGATAGTGAATATCCTACATGTCAGATTGTACCATACGTTAAACTAACTTTCAAGTCAATCTACCTTTCAAAAAAGGCATTCTTCGTCAGCCCTACCTGTTGGTCTGACAAAGAATGCCTTTTCTTTCTATCTCTTCCATAAAGAAAATATATTACGCGTTGTCCTTTTTTCCCTGCATTTCAAGCTGTGCCGTCACCAGTCCATAGTAAATGCCGCGCTTTTTTAGCAGTTCCTCATGCGTACCGATTTCTGCAATACGGTGTTTATCAATCACTACCAGACGGTCCGCATTCTTTAATGTGGATAAGCGGTGGGCAATGGCAAAGGTCGTCTTGCCGTTTGTCAGACGCTCCAGTGCGGTCTGAATCAGGTATTCGCTCTCCGTATCCAAACTTGCGGTTGCCTCGTCCAGAATGAGAAGCTTCGGGTTGTTTAAAATTGCTCTTGCAATGGCAATTCGCTGACGCTCTCCACCGGAAAGGCGGCTTCCCTTTTCACCTACATAAGTGTTATAGCCATCCGGCATGCGGCAGATAAACTCATGGGCATTTGCCATCTTTGCCGCCCGAATCACCTCTTCTCGTGTGGCGTCCGGCTTTGCATAGCGGATATTGTTGTAAATCGTACCGGAAAATAGGAAGGTCTCCTGCAATACCACACCAATCTGGGAATGATAATAGGCAATATCAATGTCCTTAATATTGACACCGTCCACATACAATGCGCCGCCATCCACATCATACAAATGCATAATCAGGTTAATGAGGGTGGACTTTCCTGTGCCGGATGCGCCCACCAGACCTATCATCTCTCCCGGCTCTACCTTTAGGTTAATCTTCTCCAACACCGGCTCATAGGAATGATACCCAAAGGAAGCGTCCCGAAACTCAATCGCTCCCCGAAGCTCCGGCTTGCACGCCTTTTCCGTATTCTGAATCTGCGGCTCCTGTGCCAGCACATCATTGATGCGCTCCGTACTGGTAATCAAATCCATGAGCTGCTTGGGCATATTATTTAGCCACCCAAGGTAGGTATACAAAAGCGACGTATAGTTAATAAACTGCATCAGCTCGCCAATCGTCATGGTTTCACCAAGCACCTTATGTCCGCCGGAAAAAATAACGAAATACACACCGATACTCATCAAAAACGACAACAGTGGGAAAAACATTGCCCAGAATACTTCGTTTCTTCTCTGTACGTTGGCAAACACATCCGCGTACAGATTAAACTTATCAGACTCCTCTTTTTCCTTTCCATAGCCCTTGACTACATTCATACCGGAAATCACATCCTGCAGGGCACTATGTACATCATCCGACCTCTTGTCCTGAAGCCGGAACCTTCTGCGGATATTTTTTCTCCAAAGCATCGACAGCACTGCCGTCAGAGGCACAAACAGGAAGGATACCAACGCCAGCTTCCAGTTTAACACAAGCATATAAACCACGACCGCCACAAAAATAATGCACACGGTAAACAGATTACAGAAAATATTTTCCATGAAACGACGGATTTTGTTTGTGTCGTTCATCAGGCGGTTCATCAGCTCCCCCGGTCGCTTTTCATTGAGAAAGGAAAGGGAAAGCATCTGAATTTTCCGGTACAGCCCAGAACGTAAATCCCTTGCAATCGTCGAACCGAGCTTTGCACAGCAATAGCTCTTTGCAATGTTGATGATGGCAATCCCGATTCCAAGCAAAAACATAGCTCCCAGAAGCGAAAACGCAAGCCTGTAATTTTTCCCGCCGCCATGCAGCACATCGTCCACCAGACGTTTTTGCACCTCTGGGCTAAGCAACGTCACCACTGCCGCCGCCAGCATCAAAAGAACAATCGGCAGCATTTGTGCCTTGTAGGAGGAAATCAGCCCCACCAGCTGATGAAGTGCTCCCCTATGTTTCCGGTTACAATGCGGACATTCTCTTGTCCCCGGAAGCGCCCGTCCGCATACGAAACAGCTTTTCTCATTTTCATTGCTTTTCGCCAGTTCACCACTGCCGCTTTTTAACAGCGCAATTCCCCGCGCCACATAAGCATATCGTGCCAGATGCTTTGACGAATAGCGTACCAGAAGATACTCTGCCCCCTCCCTTACCCCATAAAGCAGACCGCAACAAATCCTTGCCTCCGCCTTAATCGTCTCATAGTCCGAAAGCAAATGCTCTGCCATCTTTTTCCCTTCCGAAAGCAGCAGCAGGCGCTTATTGGTTACTACCGTAAAGCTTCTTCCCACAAAGTTTCCGGCAATATCACAGTCAAAGGGCACGGCATAGACTACCTGCTCGCCCTCCGCAAGGGAAAGTGCAGCAAGCTCCTCCCCGCTTAACTCAAATTTTAATATCATTGTTCTAACCTCACTTGCCGTAAGCGAAGTACGGACATTTTCACCGCCTGCACCTACAAAAACAAATCCAAACGCTTCTGTTCCTTCACCGAAAGCTTTGTTACATCCGGAATTTCAAACCGGTTTTCATCAATATCAGAAATCAGGATACGCACATCCGAAAGATGTACTACCGCATTTCCTCCCATGTGAATCACAAAACAGCAGCGTCCCCGGTCCGTTTCTACATCAAAGTAGGCATAGCCATACTCGTCCTTAATCCGGTATATCTTTGTTATCACCGGTGTAAAATAGCGTAGGTTCAGCTGCTCGAACAGCATCTCCTGCACCTCCTTCGGGAAACCTGCAAGCTCCTCTATCACACCGATTTCCTTTGAGCTCTCCTCTGCCGTCCGGATAGAGATAAACTTTTCCGGCTCCGAAAACGGAAACATCCGTACCACCTGTACTCTTGCATATGTCTCCTCTCCTAACGCAAGGCTAACAAAGCCGCCCGGCGTTTTTGTAAACACCGCATTCTCCGGCGTCAGATAACGAAGCTTTAACATCTCCTCCGTTTCTTTTTCCATCTGTTCTAACTTAAACTCTTCCGCCACAATAGCCTCCTATTCCAACCCCTTCATTGCAAGGGCCTTCGTCTGCAATTCCATCAGCTTATAATAAGTCCCGCCAAGAGCCTCAAGCTCTGCCTGCGTTCCCTCCTCCGTAATCCTTCCGTTGTCAATGACAATCAGACGGTCAGCATCCCGTAACGTAGACAGTCGGTGTGCAATGGATATGGTGGTGCGGTCCTTTACCAGATACTGCATGGACATCTGAATCGCCTTTTCCGTCTCCGTATCCACGGAAGCCGTCGCCTCGTCCAAAATCAGAATCTTCGGATTTGCCAAAATGGCGCGCGCAATGGAAATCCGTTGCCGCTCTCCGCCGGAAAGCTGTCTGCCTGAGGAACCGATAACGGTATCATAGCCGTCCGGCATCCGCAAAATAAACTCATGTGCGCTGGCAAGCACCGCCGCCTGAATAATTTCTTCCTTTGTTGCCGCCGGATTTGCATATGCAATATTTTGTTCCACCGTTCCCATAAAAATATAGGTTTCCTGCGATACCATCGCAACATTGCGGCGCAAATCATAAAATGCCATATCCCGTATATTCACGCCATCCATATAAATC
>CAZCON010000108.1:0-5669 GCA_964500085.1 uncultured Lachnospiraceae bacterium | reverse complement strand
GTATGTAACAGCCTGACTTTACCATAGCACAATTTCTTAAAATTGTCAATGAGGCTGCTTATTTTTATGGATTTTTTGTGTGTAATGTGGTAAGATAAGCAAAAAGGCAAAAGGAGAATTGTTGAGAATGGCTCATGTGATTCACGATACAGAAACGATAAAGGGGCTGACAGCCTATGAGATAATTTCCACAGAGGAGTTGCCGGATATTTCGGGCTTTGGAATTGTACTCCGTCACAAAAAGTCCGGAGCAAGAATAGCAGTGATTTCCAATGAGGATAACAATAAAGTTTTTTCCATCGGGTTTCGTACCCCGCCGGAGGATTCCACCGGTGTGGCGCATATTCTGGAGCATTCCGTGCTGTGCGGCTCAGAGCGCTTTCCGGTAAAGGATCCGTTTGTGGAGCTGGTAAAGGGCTCCTTAAACACATTTCTCAATGCCATGACTTATCCGGATAAGACCCTCTATCCGGTGGCAAGCTGTAACGACAGAGACTTTGCAAATCTTATGGAAGTGTATCTGGATGCAGTGCTTTTCCCGAATATTTGTAAGCACCGTGAGATTTTTCTGCAGGAGGGCTGGCATTATGAGCTGGAGGATGCAGCTGCGGAAATTACCTATAACGGTGTTGTATACAATGAAATGAAGGGGGTGTTTTCCAGCCCGAAGGAGGTGCTGTTTTCCGCAATGCTGGAGCAGCTGTTTCCGGATACCTCCTACAGTGTGGAATACGGCGGAAACCCAGATGCGATTCCGGAGCTTAGCTATGAACAGTTTCTTGCATTTCATAAGCGCTATTATCACCCGGCCAACAGTTATATTTATCTGTATGGAGATATGGATGTAAGAGAACGTCTGGAGTGGATGGACAGGGAATATTTGAGCCGGTTTGAGAAGATTTCGTTAGATTCCTCCATAAAGATACAGGAGCCGTTTGCACGGCAGAAAACTGTCGAAAGTTTTTATTCCGTAAATAACGCAGAAGAAGCGAAAAGTGCGGCATATTTTGCATATAATGTAGCTGTGGGGGCAGAGCCGGACCCGGTACGGGATATGGCACTTTCACTTCTTTGCACGGCACTTGTAAATATTCCGGGAGCACCGGTAAAGCAGGCACTGATTGCAGCAGGAATCGGTGAGGATGTTTCTGCCATGTATACGGAGGATGTGCAGCAGCCGTTCTTTTCTCTGATGGCACAGAATGCGCCGGAGGACAAGGGAGAAGAGTTTTTAACGATTGTGACGGACACGATAAAAGACTGTATCCGGAAGGGAATTCATAAAAAATCCCTGATGGCGGCGTTAAACAGCATAGAATTTTCGATGCGTGAGGCTGATTCGGGAACTTGCCCGAAGGGGCTGAGGTACGGTCAGATGATGCTGACCACGTGGCTGTACGATGATACGAAGGTATTTGACAGTCTGCATTGGTCGCCGGTTTTCAAAAAGCTGAAGGAGCTGCTTGCTACAGATTATTTCGAAAGGCTGGCGCAGGAGTACCTGTTAGACAATACGCACGGTGTGTTTTTGAAGCTGCTTCCGAAGGTAGGACTGCTTGCCGAAAAGGAGGCAGTGCTTGCCAAAAAGCTGGCGGCATATAAAGCAGGTCTTACCGAGAAGGAACTGGCAGCACTTGTGGAGCAGACAAAGGCGCTGAAGCGGTATCAGGAGAAGCCGTCTACGGCAGAGGAGCTGGCAACGATTCCAAGACTGACGAGAGAGGATATCAGGAAAGAGTCGTCCCCGATTATCAATGAGGTAAAAACGATGAACGGGATAACGGCACTGCATCAGGAGCTGTTTTCGAATGGAATCGCATATGTCAAGCTGCTGTTTGATATGAGAAAGCTTCCGGCAGAGCTGCTTCCGTATGCGTCATTGCTGGGAGGCCTGTTAGGCAGAATGGATACGAAGCATCACAGCTATCTTGACCTCAACAATGAAATCAATATCAATACAGGAGGTATCAGTACGGATATTATGACAACCTCCCGTTATGATGATATTCACCGGTACAAGGTGTATTTTACGGTAGAGGGAAAGGCGATGTATGATAGAGTGCCGGAGCTGATGTCCTGCTTTGGTGAGCTTCTGACGGAAACAGTATTTGACCAGACGGATCGTATCAGAGAGGTTCTGCTGGAGCTTAAGAGTGGGCTGGAGGATAGCTGTACGGAAATGGCACACCGCGCAGTGCTGAGGCGCGCGACCTCTTATTTCGCAGAAGTCGGTGTTGCTATGGAGCTGACAGACGGGATTGCTTATTATGATTTTGTTTCAGAGCTTTTAGAACAGTTTGAGACACGTAAGGAAACGCTTGTGGCAAAGCTTTATGAAACGTATTCCTGCATTTTTGCAAAGGATGTGCTGACAATCAGCGTAACAGCCGATGCAGAGGGGTATGACAGGGTGGAACGGGAAAGCGCGGCGCTGTTTGCAGGGCTTGCAGAGACTGCAAAGGGCAGCGGTCTGGTGCTTGTACCGGAGAAGAAAAATGAAGGCTTTATGACACCGGGGCAGGTGCAGTATGTGTGTTGCGCGGGAGATTTCAAGGCAGAAGGGCTTTCCTATACCGGGGCCTATGAGGTGCTCCGGACGGCAATGAGCTATGGATACCTTTGGACCAACGTACGTGTGAAGGGCGGTGCTTACGGCGCGGCACTGTCAGTAATGGGAAATGGAAGAATGGCATTCTATTCCTGGCGCGATCCGCAGCTTGCCCGCACCATGCAGGTGTATGAGGATGCGGTGAAATATATTGAAGCCTTTGATGCAGATGATGCAGAAATGACAAAATATGTCATTGGTACGATGAGTAGTGTGGATATGCCACGCAATCCGCGTATGGAGGGAGAAAGAGGCTGCGCTTCTTATCTTACGGGGATGACGCAGGAAGCGGTGCAAAAGAAGCGGGATGAGATTTTAAACGTAACCGTCAGTGATATTCGTGCACTGGCAGCGGGTGTGCGTACCATGCTGTCGCAGAAGTGTTTTTGTACCATTGGTTCTGCCCCGAAGATAAAAGAGGACAGCGCAAAATTTATGGAAATAAAGGATTTGCTGCATTAGAAAATGCCGCTGAGGCTGTATCCGTCCGGTAAGCAAAGAAAGGGACGGATACGGCGGATACGTGCAGCTGGCAGTAAGGCAGAAGAAAACGGAGCATAGTATGGCACAGGAAAAGAAGCAAAAGACAGGAAAAGAAAAGCGTGAATTCCGTTCGGGGTTTGTGGCATTGATTGGCAGACCTAATGTGGGAAAATCTACCTTGATGAATCACCTGATTAAGCAGAAAATTGCAATCACCTCAAATAAGCCGCAAACAACCAGAACACGGATTCAAACAGTCTATACGGATGAACGCGGACAGATTATTTTTCTTGATACACCGGGAATCCATAAGGCAAAAAATAAGCTGGGTGAATATATGGTGAATGTGGCAGAGGGGACTCTGTCGGAGGTGGATGTAATTTTGTGGCTTGTGGAGCCGACGGATTATATCGGCGCGGGAGAGCAGCATATTCTGGAGGTGCTGTCGCGCACGAAAACACCGGTAGTACTTGTTATTAATAAAATTGATACAGTGGATAAGGAAGCGGTACAGAGGGCAGAGGAGACCTATCGGAACAAATATCCGTTTAGAGCAGTGATGACGGCAAGTGCGCTTCGGAACCGCAATGTGGATAAGCTGCAGGGTCTGCTGTTTTCCCTGCTTCCAGAGGGACCAATGTATTATGATGAGGACACTGTGACGGATCAGCCGGAGCGTCAGATTGCTGCTGAAATTATTCGCGAAAAGGCGCTTCGCTTACTGGATGATGAGATTCCGCATGGAATTGCCGTGGCGATTGAACGCATGAAGGAACGGCCGGACGGCAGGCTGGTAGATATTGATGCCACCATCATTTGTGAGAGGGATTCCCATAAGGGGATTATTATCGGGAAACAGGGAGCAATGCTGAAACGTATCGGCACGGAAGCAAGAAGGGAAATTGAGCTTTTATTTGAATACAGGGTAAACCTAAAGCTTTGGGTTAAGGTAAAGAAGGATTGGCGCGATAGCGATTTTCTTCTGAAAAACTATGGCTACGTGGAACACACGGAGGAATAATGGTATTTTTTTCACAGCGTATTTTTTTCGGATTCGGAAATGCTAAAGGAGTAACGAGAAGGCAGACGAAGGTACGGGGGTACGATGATGGAAGATGAGTATTGGGCAAGGTTTACGGTTACGGGAAGCGTAACGGATTATTTATCCTACCGGGAGGCAGTCAAGTCTCATGAGCGGCAGGAACAGACGGTACAGGGAGAAGCCTATGACAGGAAGTATTACAGTGACGGGAATGATTCTGTCAGCCGGACCGATTGGTGAATATGACCGGAGGCTGGTGCTTTTAACAAAAGAAAAGGGAAAGCTTTCTGCATTTGCAAAGGGCGTAAGGCGACCCACGGCAATGCTGTCCGGGTGCAGCCAGCCCTTTGTATTTGGCACTTTTACCCTGTATGAGGGTCGAAACTCCTATACCTTGCAGCAGGTAGAGGTAGAAAACTATTTTGCGGAGCTGCGGAACGATTTGGAGACTGTGTACTACGGTGTGTATTTTTGTGAGCTTGCGGAGGCTGTGACCAGAGAGGGACTTCCGGCAAGAGAGGAGCTTAAGGTGCTGTATCGTTCCCTTGGAGCACTTTTAAAGCATTCTATCGGGGCAGAACTGGTTCGGGCGGTATACGAACTGAAAATGCTTTCGGTATGCGGCGTTTCACCACAGGTGTTCGAGTGCGTGCGCTGCCGCAAAAAGGAAGAGCTTGTCTGGTTTTCGGCAAAGAGCGGTGGCTGTATCTGCAGAAGCTGTGCAAAAGAGCGCCGGAAGGAGGCAGAGGAGGGAAATGTACCGGTGTCTGCCGGTGGCGAAGGTATGCAGCCGGTATCCGGTTCGACTCTTTATACAATGCAGTATATTTTAGCTACACCGATAGAACGTCTGTATACCTTTACGGTATCGGAGGAGGTGCTGTGGGAGCTGAAAAGGATTTTGAAGCAGTTTCTTTCCATACATATGGACCGAAGGTTTAAAAGCTTGGAGATTTTGGATATGTTATAGTGAGAAGGAAATCTTGCAGAAAGGAAGCTTATGTCGAGAACCATGCAATTTAAAATGGAACGTCCCGGACTTGTAAAGCCGGGGGATGAGGTGGAAATTCGGGAGTCTACGTTACCAAATGCGATTTTTTACTATGTGATAGAGCCGGCGGTTGCCATGTCCGGAAATATTCCGTTTCGTGAAAGGCTGACGAGACTTTCCGGCGTGGTAAAGGAGGTAGAGGAGAACAGCAAGGGCTTTTATGTGACGGTCGAGTTTGAGGAGTAGCTTTTCTTTCTCACAATTTTGTACACATCCGGTTCCTTTGACCTCTGTAGCAAAATGTATCACGAAATAAAAAATACAAACAATTCGCTTATTGACAAGAGAACCATAGAATGGTAAGATAGATACATCGGGCAGATATAGTTCATTGGTATAACATCAGCTTCCCAAGCTGAGGAGGCGGGTTCGATTCCCGTTATCTGCTCTTTTTCTTTTGCTGTGGCTCTCTTTTGGGATGTTGCTGGGAAAGCGTGCAGGGGACGGCGGCAAAGGCGATAAAACAGTTTTGCCGGACAGCGGAT
>CAZCON010000107.1:730-5708 GCA_964500085.1 uncultured Lachnospiraceae bacterium | reverse complement strand
GAACTGTTTTGTACAAGTTGCAATAAAATGAGTATATGAATTTGTGGAAAATTACTAAATATGGAAAATTTAAACAAAAAAACAAGAAAATCTGTTGCAAAACTAACAAAAATGCTGTATAATGAATTTCGAAAACGATTAAGTAAATAAATGTAAGTGAAAAGAGGTTTGTGACATGACATCGATGAAAGATATTTCCAAAGTATGCGGTGTCAGTACGGCAACAGTCAGCAAGGCGTTGAACAACCGAAGCGATGTTGCGGAGGAAACAAAAGAGCGTATCTGTCAGGTGGCAAGGGAGCTTGGTTATTTTCCAAATTCCTCTGCGAGGGCACTAAAGACGAAACGCACTTATAACCTTGGCGTACTTTTTGTGGATGAAGCGCAAAGCGGTCTGACGCATGATTACTTTGCAAATGTACTGAACAGTTTCAAGAAGGTTGCAGAGGAAAAAGGGTACGACATTACATTTATTAACGCCGGCAGAAAGCAAAAAACGCAGATGACTTACCTGGAGCATTGCCGGTACCGTGGCTTTGACGGTGTGGTGATTGCCTGTGTAGATTTTAGGAATCCGGAGGTTGAAGAACTTGTAAAAAGTGACATTCCGTTGATTACGATTGACCACACTTTTTACGGGCGGGCGGCAGTCGTTTCCGATAATGTAAAGGGCATGAGGGATTTGCTGACATACATTGTCGGTCGGGGACACCGTAAGATTGCATATATTCACGGAGCCGACTCCGCTGTGACCAGAAACAGGGTATCGTCCTTTTTCCGGACAGCAGAGGAGCTTGGAATTGCGGTTCCGGAGGAATATGTGAGGGAGGCAGCTTACCGTGACACCAGAGAAGCCGGTGCGGCAACGGAGCAATTGCTGGCACTGGCTGATCCGCCGACCTGTATTATGTATCCGGATGATTTTTCCTGTTTTGGGGGCATTAATGTTATCAAGGAAAAAGGGCTACGGATTCCGGAGGATATTTCGGTCGCAGGATATGATGGCATCCGCATCGGACGGCACATTGAACCTCAGCTTACCACGTTACGTCAGAATACTGCTGCCCTAGGGGGAAAAGCAGCAGAGATATTGATAGACCTGATAGAACGGCCGCGAACCACAATTGTCGAGCAGCTGGTGATTGGCGGCGAGGTATACGGAGGAAAAACCGTAGGGGAGATTTGAAACAGATATATCACAACAAGCTTTTTTTATAGTCTTTTTCCCACCAAAAGGAGCGGTCGCAGGCAGAAATGCATGCGACCGCTTTGCATTTCAAAAAAGGATTGTGATGTCAGCCTGACAGGGGGCTCTTTGGGAAAGGTGCATCGGCAACAATTTTGGTATGCTGCCGGTGCGTGTGGTATGTGCGAAATCAAAGCAGAGCATAATATTTGTATGGAAAACCTCCTTTGTTTGTGATAAAATGAAGGAGGTTTAGTTTTGATTCAGGAGGAAATAAATAATGGTAAAGCATGTGATTTTATGGAGGCTAAAGGAAAATGTTGCGGGAGCAGAGAAGGAAAAGGTGCTTCGTGAGATGAAGGAGAACTTAGAGGCATTGGTGGGAAGGGTGCCGGGGCTTGTGCGTCTTGAAATCGTAACAAAGCCGCTTACATCCTCGAATGCGGATGTGATGTTAGACAGTGATTTGGAAAGTGAAGAGGCATTAAAGGGCTATCAGTCCCATCCGGAGCATGTGGCGGTGGCAAATACCTATGTACGTCCGTTCACAGAGGTCAGACTGTGTATGGATTATAAGGTGTGAGTTTTCTGACGGCGTGCAGGGGAAAATATGGAAAAACGGGGCAGCAGGAGAAAACGCGGGAAAGCTTGACAAAAAATTTACAAGGCGTATAATGAAGGATAGCGTTAGAATTTTAACATAGGATTGAGAAAGAGGTTTTTGAAATGAGTGAAGAAATTTATGAGCAGGAGTTAAATTGCTCCCATGATTGCAGCAGCTGTTCTTCCAACTGCAGCTCCAGAAAGCCGGACAAGTCCCAGTTTGCGGAGCCGATGAACCAGTACAGCAATGTGAAAAAGGTAATCGGTGTTGTCAGCGGCAAGGGTGGTGTCGGGAAGTCCTTTGTGACCTCCTATCTTGCGGTAATGATGCAGCGTCTGGGGTATAAGACTGCTATTTTAGATGCGGATGTAACGGGACCGTCGATTCCGATGGCGTTTGGTGTACACGGGAAGGCACAGGGCAATGAGCTTGGCATTTTACCGGAGTATACAAAGAACGGCACGGCGATTATGTCGGTGAACCTTCTGTTAGAGAATGAGGAAGTACCGGTTGTCTGGAGAGGTCCGGTGATTGCCGGTACCGTAAAGCAGTTCTGGTCGCAGGTGGTATGGGGCGATGTGGACTATATGTTTGTTGATATGCCTCCGGGAACCGGGGATGTACCGCTTACGGTCTTTCAGTCTCTTCCGCTGGATGGTATTGTGATTGTGACCAGCCCACAGGATTTGGTTTCCATGGTGGTGGCAAAGGCAGTCAACATGGCAAGAGAGATGGAGATTCCGGTGTTGGGTCTGGTGGAAAATTACAGCTATGTGGAATGTCCGTGCTGTGGAGAAAAAATGCAGGTATTTGGTGAGAGCCACATTGAGGATACCGCACGGAAGTTCAATCTTCCGGTGCTTGGCAGGCTTCCGATGAATCCGAACATTGCAAAGGCAGTGGATACCGGAGCTATTGAGAGCTTAGAGGGTGACTGGCTTACCGATGTGACGCTTGTATTAAAGGAGCTGCTTCCGACAGAGGCAACCTTTGCTGAGCAGGGAAACTATACGATTGCGGTGACGACGGATGAGGAGAACAATGTATTCCAGCATTTCGGACACTGTAAGAGATTTACCCTTTATACGATGAGTGACGGTATTCTGATGGCAAAGAGCGTACTGGAAACCGATGGAAACGGTCATGAGGCGATGGCACAGGTGCTTGCAGAGAAGAACGTGAAGGTATTGCTTTGCGGCGGTATCGGCATGGGAGCAATGCAGGCACTGATGGCGGCAGATGTTCTGGTCGTGCCGGGACTTTCGGGCGATATTGATGTGGCAGTGGCAGGCTTTCTTGACGGAAGCTTAAGCACCGGCACAGAGCCGAATTGCAGTACCCATGAAGCAGGCGGGTGTGATTGTGACGGCGGCAGCTGCGGCGGATGCTGTCACTAAGCCGTAGAAAGGTAAAAAACAAATGGAGGAAGCCTTGGTGAAGGCTTCCTTTTTGCACCAGGGGAGAAGCTGTGCTTCGCGGGAAATGAAGATAGAAACCGGCAAAGAGAAGATTTGCGGTTGGAGGAGAAGGAGTATGGATGGAGAGTGCGGAACAGGCAATGACCGGGAAAGGAGAAGGGCAAATGCAGGACTGGTTTTGGAACAGAAGAAAAGGCGGCAGCGGCTTTTTGCGGTATATGGTACTGGGGCTGACGTTTCTGCTGCTGTCTGGTGCTACAGCATGCGGAAAGGAGGAGACGGGCAAGGAAGCTTTGCCTACGGCTACGGTAACAGCGGAAAAGGGCTTTGCAGGAGCAAATGCGGAGCTGGTAGAACGGCGGGCAAAGGAATATGCTGATACTATAGCAGTGACAGTTGGAGAAGCTGACATTACAATGGATAAGGCAATGTTTCTGATTTATTCCATGGAAGTGCGGGGGAATTATTATGCCCGTTATTATGCGTCTGAGAATGGAACCGATTACTGGGAGCTGAAGTATGATGAGGAGGGAACGACGGCAAGAGATTTGTTCAGGGAGTATACAAGGGAAGCACTGGTAAAATATGCGGTGTTGTATGATTGCGCCGTGAAAAACGGTATGACCCTGACAACGGAGGAACAGGCAGAAAACAATGCTTATGTGGAACAGGTGAAAAAGGTGCTGACAGCAGAGGAAACGGAGCGCGGCGGCTTTACGACGGAGGGCTTGCGTGAGGTCTGTGCGTGGATGATGCTTGCTGAAAAGTATTATGACAAAATGACGGCAGGTCTTGAAATTACACGGGAAGGTGTAAGTGAGGCGGTTTCGAGGGAGGCTTACCGGGAATACGAAACGGAGTATCTGTATCTGGCAACCACATATTATGATGAAAATTATGAACTGCAGGAGGAAACCGAGGAGAGGAAGGCTGCGTATGCACAGCAGATGGCAGACTATTACATTGAGCTTCAAAACGGTGTGACCTTTGAAGAAATTGCGGAAGCAGAGGAACGGATTGTACATGAGACCAGAACCTTTTTGGCAGAGGGCGGTGAAGCTGAGAAAGCATATGCCGAAGCGGCAGGAAAGCTTGCAGTGGGAGAAATCAGTGAACCGGTACAGACGGAGTACGGAATTTATCTCATTAAAATGCTGGACGACAATTGTACGAAGAGCTATGAAGCAGCAGTGGACGCGGCCTATGAGGCAGAGCGCAGCAAAGCCTTTGAGGCTGCCTATCAGGTGCTATTGGCAGAGTATCCGGTGGAGTTCAATGAAGAAGTATGGAAGGAAATTGTTCTTGGTGCGACGGTAAGTCTTATGGAGTAGGCGCGGAAAGCGGTTTTTCTGCTGCTTATTTCTTTTGTCGGAGCAGCTCCATAAAATATCCGGTAGCGTCGGAGACCGGAAGAGAATTGTCATAGGCAAGGACAAGCTTTCGCTTCGGAAGCATTTCCTTTGTTCGTATAATATATAATTCATCGCCGGTTTTTCCTTCCACGCAGAAGTCCGGTACAAAGGCGATTCCAAGACCGATTTTTGCAAGATCGATTAAAAGGTCGTTGCTGCTAAGTTCAATCGCAGGAGCCAGCTCTACGGAGTGGGATAAAAACTGTTCATGCAGAAATTCACTATTGTTAATGTCGATTACATTATCGAGCATACGTACTTGGATCGGAACGAGTCTTTCTAATACACCAGCTGGAATAGCACGTGCAAGGTGAATGGAGTTCAGATTACACACAACGAAGTCGCCAGGGATCTTAGT
>CAZCON010000107.1:0-720 GCA_964500085.1 uncultured Lachnospiraceae bacterium | reverse complement strand
GCAAAGGAAAGTGTCTTGTCGGTGTACGCATAGGAGGCCTTGTTTGCTACAAAGACATCCGAAAATTCCCGCAGGGTCTCGATTTGCATTGAATTGTTGAGCGCCGGGTTCGGAGAATTCGCAACGATGAAATCCACCGCATTTTCTGCAAGCAGCTCTGCACACTGCAGGGAGGTTGCGTTCATTACCTTCAGATGAACCTCCGGAAAGGTTTGGTGAAACTGATTGAAATAGGATACAAGGAAATAGCGGCAAATCGTGTCGCTTGCAGCAATACGAAGCTGGGCACCGCCGGTGCTTTTGGAATTTACCAGCTGATTTTCGCCTTTGGTAATCAGATTGATGGCAGGCTCGATGTGCTTAAACAGCATCTCGCCCTCGGCGGTTAAGGAAACCCGCTTGGTACTGCGGATAAATAGTACCTGACCGAGACGGCGTTCCAGTACCTTAATGGACTGGCTTACCGCAGACTGTGAGATATAAAGAGAGGTGGCAGCCTCAGAAAAGCTTAATGTCTTTGCTACATGATAAAAAACCTTATATAATTCATAATTTACGTCCATAAAAGACCTCCTTTGGTGCTTGCTTGGGTATACTGCGGTGTGAAAGCATCTGGAATAAGGCGTAAGACACGGGTGAAATCCCGTTCTTCGGCTACAGTATAACAAAAAACAGACCGTAATGCAATATTTAATTAGAGGTTCTTATAAAACATTTAAT
>CAZCON010000106.1:0-5741 GCA_964500085.1 uncultured Lachnospiraceae bacterium | reverse complement strand
GTTGAATGGTTTGGAAAAATGGTAGAAGAACGAAAGAAACAGCACGATTGCAGCAAAGAAAAGAAAAACTGGTAATTCGGATTTGCTGTGTGATGAATTTATGATATGATACCCTATGGACGTTGAAACGGAGGAGCGTATGGAAAAAGACGATATTATTATCAGAGAAGCGGTGATGCATATTTTGGACTCTACGGTGGGGATGCCGGTGCTTTCGGATTCCTTACTGGAAATGGGACCGGATTTGTGCGATTTTTTGCGGAATCACATTTACAGGCTCCTTTCCGGGGATGAGTTAAAAAACTGCGTATTTGATACGGAGTCTTCAGAGGTGTATGCGGCACTGAGGGATTTTAGAGAGGAAACGCTCATTCCGGTGAGTAAGCACCTTGCGGGAAAGCTGTATGAGATTATGAATGCGAACATTGACATACCGGCGGGAGATGTGTTTTTTGTGACCTTTCAGGTGGAATCGAGACAACATCTTGCGATTCTAAAAATGAACTACAAGGAAGTGTATGTGCATTATACCTCCCTCGGAGAACAGGATGAAAATATCAACGAGGTGATGAAGCAGACAGCGGCACTGCCACTGGCGGGTGGAAAGCTTTCCGAGGCGGTGCTGATTGATTTAGAGGGGGACGCAGTGCGTCTGGTGGAGAAAAAGTTCCCGGTAAACGGCGAGAAAATTAACTATTTGTCAGAGCTTTTCCTGCACTGTCACGCCAGAATGTCCCAAAAGACAAAGCTTGATTTGGTGACGAAGGCAGTGGAGCAGATTAACAAAAAATACTATGAGGACGATTTTGAGCAGAGGATGAAAACGAAAAGCGTACTGCACGAGGAATGTACGAAAAATGACGGCGCCGTTAAGGTAGAAGAAATTGTGGAAAAGGTATTTCAGGAGGCAGCTCCGGAAATTAAGGAGGAGTTTGTGGAGAAGCTGGAAAAATATAAGCTTCCGAAGGAAGAAATCAGGCTTCAAAGCGAGAAAACAACGAAGAAGCTGGAAAAACAGTTTCTCACTACTGACAGCGGTATTGAAATCAACATTCCGATGGAGGAGTACAACAATAAGCAGCACGTGGAGTTTATGACCAACCCGGACGGTACGATTTCCGTGCTGATTAAAAATGTGAACCGGATTACAAGCAAATAAGAAAAATTTACGTGATTTTAACAGCTCTTTGGGTCAGCAGGAATGCCCTTCCTTCAGGGCTGTTTTACATTCTATGTCAACTAATATGATATCCGGACCGATTTGCTTGATACTACACCACGGAATCACATATTCGCAGGAGTCTCCAAAGAAACCGAAAAATTTTCCGGGACCCGGCACAATGATTTTTTCAAGACATCCGCTGTGGACGTTAAATTCTACATCACCCACAAAGCCCAGCCTTGCACAGTCGCGGCAGTTAATTACTTCCTTTTGGCGTAAATCGCAAAGACGCATAAAATCCTCCTAAAGCTGTTTATAACTTAGTATATGTAATAGAACTGAAAATGTTGACGTATAGAGTGAAGTATGGTAAATTTATAGTAGGTAATTTGTTATGACGAGGGGGATTTTATGAAAACACTAAAGAAAACAATCCGCCAGTATATGCTGCGGATTACAGGTCTGCTGGTATTGATAATACTGGTGGCTGTGACAGGGGTTCAGATGCTTAGGGAACATTGTCAGGAATACGAAAGCTCAGTTAGGGTGTTAGCGCAAATCGGGCGGTTTATGGGAGAAGATATTGAATCGCGGAATGCAACGGAAGAAACCGGACAGGAGCGATATTCCTATATGCTTTCTATGCTCAGGGTAAATTCTGAAGCAAAATACTATGTGATTTCCGGAGAAAATGGTGAGATTATCGGTGCTACCGATGCAGAAGCCATCGGGAAGCCTTGCGAGGAAATTGGATTACGGTTGAAAAATATCAAAGAGGACGCGGACGGCTTTTATGCGAGGATAGGCGGTAAGCGTTGCTTTTGTGTATTTCAAAAAATGGGAAACGAGTACGTCGGCCGTTGCGTGGAGTGGAGCAGAATCCATCAGAATGTTCCGACAACGGTAGTTTTTCTGGCACTTTGTTTGATGACGATTGCAGGAATACTTGCATATGCGGTTAGCTGTTATATGAATCGCTATGTGGTAGATGGAATCCATCAGATGAGTGAAGGACTGTGCAGAATTTCAGAAGGAAATTATGAGGTAAAAATCGATATAAGGACCAGTACAGAGTTTTCAGAGCTGAGTGATTATATCAATATGATGGTAGGCAGTCTTTCGGACAGTACCAGTAAAATTTCCTATGTGTTGAGTAAGACCAACATGTATATCGGAGTTTATGAGTATAGAAAGGGTGCCAGAGTAGTACATTGTACCGAGTATATTCCGCGTATTTTTTCGCTGGAGCTGGATGAGTGGAAGCGCCTGACTTCGGACTATGAGCAGTTTCAAAAATTTATTGAGGAAATACGTATCAGACCGTTTGAGGGAGAGCAGGGCGTATATGTGCTTTGTGAGGAACCGGAGAAGTATGTAAAATTAGAAGAAATGGAAATCGGACAGGAGGTGTTCGGTGTCGTAATTGATGTGACGGAGGAGGTGCTTCGTCGCAGAAAAATTGAGGCAGAGCGTGACGTGGATTTGTTGACCGGTCTGTATAATCGTCGTGGTCTGGAGACCTATTTGTCGCTGCTGTTTCGGGAACCGGAAAAGCTGGGTGTATCGGCGCTTGTGATGCTTGATGCGGATGGCTTGAAAGGAATTAACGATACCTATGGACACGAGATGGGAGACATATACCTAAAGAAAATCGGAAGCGTTATACAAAATTTCGGTATCCGGAGCAGTCTGGCATCCAGATTGGGAGGAGATGAATTTGTTCTGTTTCTGTATGATTATGAGGATAAAGACGAGCTGTTGCACACGGTTCAGACACTGGAGTATATTCAGGAAAACAGTATGGCACGTTTACGGGAAAATTTGACGGTGCCGCTTCGTTTTTCTTTTGGCTATTGTATGATGGCGGATGGAATGAGTTATGCAGAGCTGCTGAAAAAGGCAGATGAAAGGATGTATGAGAATAAACGTATCAGGAAGGCGAAAGCTCGACAGGAGCTTGACGGAGGCGCGATAAAAGCCTGACAAAAACTTGACAGAAAACTTGACAGATGTAAAATGCTATGCTATAATGAGCCCATTATTTTGAAAAAAGGGAGAGCGTGCGTTTTACATCTTTTTCTTTAAGGTGAAAGCGCAACAACAGACAGATGGAGAATACATTGATTGCCGAGATACAGCAGTTAAAAAAAGAAAAGAATGCTGTTATTCTGGCGCATTATTATGTGAATGATGAGCTGCAGGCGCTGGCAGATTATGTGGGTGATTCCTTTTATCTGGCAAAGGTGGCAAAGAAAACAACAGCAGATGTGCTGGTGTTCTGTGGTGTGTCCTTTATGGGAGAGAGTGCCAAGCTGTTAAATCCGGAAAAAACGGTACTGATGCCGGATGCGGAGGCTGACTGCCCGATGGCTCATATGGCGCAGGTGGAAAAAATTCTGGAATACCGCAGAAAATATGAGAATCTGGCAGTAGTCTGCTATATTAACTCTACGGCGGAGCTGAAGAGCTATAGTGACGTATGCGTCACCTCTTCGAATGCAGTTAAGATTGTAAAGGCATTGCCGAATAAAAACATTTTCTTTATTCCGGATGGAAATCTCGGACGCTTTGTGGCAGAACAGATACCGGAAAAAAATATAATTTTAAATGATGGGTATTGTCCAATACATAAAAATATTACAGCGGCAGGCGTACAGGAAAAAAAGAACCGGTATCCCAAGGCCTTGGTGCTGGCGCATCCGGAATGCGGAGAGGAGGTACTCGCACTCGCGGATTACGTTGGCAGTACGGCAGAAATGATTCAGTTTGCAAAGGAGAGTGCATGCACGGAGTTTATTATCTGCACCGAAGAGGGAGTGAGCTACCGGCTGCGGGAGGATAATCCGGGGAAAAAGTTCTATTTTGGAGGAGATTCCCTTTGCCATGATATGAAGCGAAACACCCTAGAAAAGGTGCTGCATGTGTTAAAGACGGGAGAAAATGAGGTAAAGCTTCCAAAAGAGCTTTCTGAAGGAGCGGTTGCGCCGCTTGACAAAATGCTGGAGCTTGCAAAATAAGATGCCGGGGTCAGAAATATGGCAGGAACACATTCTGCCCCGTTGACTCTTGCATCAAAATAAGGAAAATAGTTAAATTAAAAAGGAAAAGATGAGTGGATATGACGATGAAAAATAGAAAAACAGATGTGGTAATTGTCGGCTGCGGTGTAGGCGGACTGTTCTGCGCCCTGCATCTGCCGAGGGAGATGCAGGTAGTCATGGTATCTAAGGATGCTTTTGAACGAAGTGATTCCTTTCTGGCGCAGGGCGGAATTTGTGTGCTGCGGGAGGAGGCAGACTATGACGCTTATTTTGAGGATACCATGAAAGCAGGACATTATGAAAATAATCCACGCTCCGTGGAGCTGATGATACGTTCCTCACAGGCAGTGATTCAGGAGCTGGTCGGCTATGGTGTGGAGTTTGAGAAGGATGAGAACGGTTTCGTTTATACGAGGGAGGGGGCACATTCCAAGCCGCGAATTCTGTTTCATGAGGATGAAACGGGAAAGGAGATTACATCACATCTGCTGGAGGCTGTGAAGCAGCTTTCTAATGTGACTTTGATAGAGCAATATACGATGGTGGATTTGCTGACAAAGGACAATACCTGTTATGGTATTTTAGGACATGATAAGGACGGTACTTTTTCAACGATTTCGGCAGATTATACGGTACTTGCCACCGGTGGCATTGGAGGACTTTACGAACATTCAACAAACTTCCGCCATTTGACCGGAGATGCGATTGCAGTATCGCTTCGTCATAATGTTAAGCTGCAGAATATTGATTACATACAGATTCATCCGACCACACTGTATCAGACAAGACCGGGCAGAAGGTTCCTTATTTCCGAGTCGGTGAGAGGAGAGGGAGCAGTGCTTTTAAACTCCAGAGGCGAACGGTTTGTGGATGAGCTTCTGCCAAGAGATGTGGTGACACAGGCAATTCTGAAGGAAATGCGTAAGGAAGGTACAAAGTATGTGTGGCTGTCGCTGGCAGCCATTCCGGAGGAGAAAATTAAAAATCATTTTCCGAATATTTACCAGCATTGTCTTGAGGAGGGCTACGATATTACAAAGGAGCCGATTCCGGTGGTGCCGTCTCAGCATTATTTTATGGGCGGCGTAGCTGTGGATGAGTACAGCAAAACGTCCATGGAGCGACTGTATGCGGTAGGTGAGACGGCATGTAACGGGGTACACGGAAAAAATCGTCTGGCAAGCAATTCGCTTTTGGAGAGTCTTGTGTTCGCAAAGCGTGCGGCAGGTCAGATGACAGAGCAGTATTCTCCGTCAGAGGAGGAGAATAGGAAAGAGGTGCTTGCAAAGGCAGAGGAGATAAAGGAAACGACATATGCCGGTTACGAGGAAAATTATAAGAAAGCAGTGCTTGCTGCCATTGAAAAGGAGAAGGAATATCATGAACAGTATCAGTATGTTGTTGAATGCAGATGAGTTAATCTTAAGTGCATTAAAGGAGGATATCAGCAGCGAGGATGTGTCCACGAATGCGGTTATGCCGAATTTTCAGTTGGGAGAGGTGGAGTTGATTTGTAAGCAGGACGGTGTTATTGCGGG
>CAZCON010000105.1:0-5773 GCA_964500085.1 uncultured Lachnospiraceae bacterium | reverse complement strand
GAATCCACCGCTGCCAGCTCCTCCTCCGTTGCAGCACGAATCGCCTCCTGTGACTGAAACGCTTTCATTAAAGCCCGTCGTCTTGTCGGACCAATTCCTTCAATTTCATCTAATATAGAATGAACCTGTTCCTTTCCGCGTAACGACCGGTGATATTCAATTGCGAAGCGGTGCGTTTCATCCTGAATTCTCGTCAGCAGGCGAAACGCTTCACTGTGCTGATTCATTGGGAGCTCTTTATTTTGAAAATACAGTCCTCTGGTACTATGCTTATCATCCTTTACCATACCGCATACCGGAATATCGATACGAAGCTCCCTCAGCACTTCTTCTGCGATATTGACCTGACCCTTTCCACCATCCATCAAGATCAAATCCGGAAATTTGGAAAAGCATTCTCCTTCTCCCTCTTCCCGCTCTTTTAGTCCATGCGAAAAGCGTCTGGTTAAAACCTCACGCATACTGGCATAATCATCCGGTCCCTGCACCGTTTTTATCCGGAATTTACGATACTCCGCTTTGTTCGGTCTGCCATTTTCAAATACCACCATAGATGCAACCGAAGCAAAACCGGCGGTGTTGGAAATATCAAAAGACTCTGTTCTTCCAAGTCTTGAAAGTCCGAGAAGCGCTGCAAGCTCGTCTGCTGCCCCCCTCGTTTTCTTCTCTTCTGCCGCTATCTTCTCTGCATCCTTTTGCAACACCATGGAAGCATTTTTTTCCGCCAGCTCCACAAGGCGTTCCTTTTCTCCTTTTTTCGGCACAAGAAGCTTTACCCTGCGTCCGGAACGCTCTGACAAATACTCTTCTAACAATTCCCTTTCCTCGATTTCCTCTGACAGCAGAAGCTCTTTCGGAATATGAGGCGTTCCACCGTAAAACTGCTTTATAAATTCCTGCAGAATGACCGCACGTTCCTCGCCCTCTACACCGGTCAGGTAAAAATGCTCACGCCCGATCATTTTACCTTCCCGCACAAAAAACACCTGCACCACTGCTTCCTCTCCTGCTGTAGCAATTGCTGCAATATCCCGGTCTACCGTCAAATCCGCATCCGCCTTCTGGCGTTCTGCCATCCGATGTACACTATTTAACAAATCGCGGTATTCTGCTGCCCGTTCAAACTCCAATTGCTCGGAAGCCTCCTTCATAAGCTGTTCCAACCGTTTTGTAATCAACGAAAAATTTCCGGAAAGAAATGCGAGCACCTGTTCAATGGCTTTCCCGTATTCCTCTCCTGATACCTTTCCCTGACACGGTGCCTTACACTGTCCCATATGATAGTATAAGCACGGCCGGCTGCTTTTTTCCTTTGGCAGACTTAAATTACAGTTCCGAATCTGATACGTCTTTTTTAACAAATCAAGCGTATCCTTTACTGCCTGCACGCTCGTGTACGGTCCAAAATATTTTGCCTTATCCTTCCCTCTGGTACGTGCAAACGTCACGCGCGGAAACGGCTCGTTTACCGTTACACGAATATACGGATAGTGTTTGTCATCCTTCAACATAGTGTTATATTTCGGACGATGTTCCTTAATCAGATTACACTCCAGAACAAGCGCTTCCATCTCGGAATCCACTACAATATATTCAAAGCGGGCCACTCTGGATACCATTTTTTGTATTTTAGGAGACAAATTCCGACTGCTCTGAAAATACTGCCTTACGCGGTTTTTCAGACTAATTGCCTTTCCTACATATATAATGGCATCATTCTTATCGTGCATAATATAAACTCCCGGCTTAGCCGGGAGCTTTTTCAATTCTTCCTCAATATCAAACACGTATATCTTCCTCCGTTTCCAAGCCACTCCGTCTATTCGTACACTTCTCCGGAGGACTCATCCTCATGCGCTTCTGCTTCCGGCTCCGGAAGTCCCTTTGCCTCCCGGTATATCTTCATGAACTCCTTACCGGTAATGGTTTCCTTCTCAACCAGAAACTCCGCCAGCCGGTCCAATACCTCACGGTTTTCAGAAAGTCTGGAATATGCCTTATTGTAGCACTCCTTTAGCAGTTCCATTACCTCATTGTCAATCAGCGCAGCTGTAGCATCGGCACAGTTTTGCACCGGTCGTCCATCCAGATAACGGTTTTCTACTGATTCCAAACCCATCAGGCCAAACCGCTCCGACATTCCGTACTGTGTAATCATCGCACGGGCTAGAGAGGTCGCTTTTTCGATATCATTTGCTGCGCCGGTGGTCGCCTTACCAAATACCAGTTCTTCTGCCGCACGTCCGCCAAACAACGTCACCAGCCGGGCAAGAAGTTCCTCCTTCTGCATCAGGTACTTTTCCTCCTCCGGCACCTGCATCACATAGCCGAGAGCTCCCATGGTACGCGGTACAATCGTAATCTTCTGTACCGGCTCCGCATTCTTATCCAGACACGCAATCAATGCATGACCCACCTCATGATAAGCTACAATCTTCTTTTCTTCCTTTCCAAGAATACGATCCTTCTTTTCCTTACCCGCAATAACCACCTCTACAGACTCAAACAAATCTGCCTGTGTCACCACGGTTCTTCCCTGCTTTACCGCAAGAATCGCCGCTTCATTAATAATGTTTGCAAGGTCAGAGCCCACTGCGCCGGAGGTCGCCATCGCGATTTCCTCTAAATTCACGGAGTCATGCATCAGCACATTCTTTGCATGTACCTTCAAAATATCAACACGTCCCTTTAAATCCGGCTTATCCACAATAATTCTACGGTCAAAACGTCCCGGACGAAGCAATGCCTTATCCAACACCTCCGGTCGATTTGTCGCAGCAAGAATTACCAAACCCTTGGAGGTATCGAAGCCGTCCATTTCCGAAAGAAGCTGGTTTAAGGTCTGTTCACGTTCATCGTTTCCACCGCCGTAATGAGAATCACGGCTCTTACCTATTGCATCTACCTCATCAATAAAAATAATACACGGTGCCTGCGCCTGTGCCTGCTTAAATAAATCGCGCACACGGGACGCACCAACTCCCACAAACATCTCCACAAAGTCTGAGCCTGACAGTGAGAAAAACGGTACCTTCGCCTCGCCGGCCACTGCCTTTGCAAGCAGAGTTTTACCGGTTCCCGGAGGTCCCACTAAAAGAGCGCCTTTGGGAAGCTTTGCGCCAATCCGGGTATACTTGCCCGGATTGTGCAGAAAATCTACCAGTTCATTCAGAGATTCCTTTGCCTCCTCCTGACCTGCTACGTCCTTAAAGGTTACACCGGTCTCCTTTTCCACATATACCTTTGCATTACTTTTTCCGACACCCATCATGCCGCCGCTGCCTTTACTGATCATGCGGAACACAAAAAACATCAGACCATATACAATAACAAACATTAAAACATAACTCAAAATAGACTGCAACACCGTATTCGTCTTATCCACCGTCACTCTGGAATACGTAACCCCTGCCGCTTCACACCGTTCCTGAATTTTGTTGCCATCCTCCAAAATACCGGTATAATACGTAATCACAAAGCCGACTGTTTCCTCATTCTCCTGCTTCGGAATAATCACAATTTTTCCATTTTCCGAATCAACCTTCACCTCCGATACCTTTCCTTCCTCCAGCAGTTCAAGAAAAGTATCATACGTTACCGACTGTGTCGTGCTGTCCTTAATCTGGTTCATCATATAGAAAAACATCATTACCATTACAAGCGCAACAACGACACAGAAAATCATGCCGGTGCGGTTATTATTCTGTGGGCTTTTTCCATTTTTCCCGTTATTATTATTGTCTCCCATAATATATCCTTTCTTCTTATGCAGCATCTGCTTTCTTTTCCAATGCTGTATTCGTTGTTTTCTGCAGCTGTTCTATTGTTTATTATATAGGTAGGGCAATTTGAAATCAATAGGAGAACGCTAAAATTTTTTTTAATTTTATAAACTTTCCCCAAAAATAAAAACTATCAAATGCTTCTTTTTCTTCTATGAAAAAGCGCTTTGATAGTTTTATGTATCGGCATTAACGCAACGTTTTTATTTTCCGGCTCAAAAGAAAATTATCCAAGCCTCCTGTCTGCTGCCTTGCATTCGCTCTTGCCTGCTGATACTCCCGGATGGTACGATCAAGCCTTCGGTAACGTTCCTCCTCCCGCTCCTCCTGCTGGCGAAATAGAAAACGCAGTTCTCTTGCCATTCGCTCCGATACCCCTTCCTCAATCCTCTGCGTCAGCTGTTCATTACTTTTTTGCAACATCTCACCTAACCACCTTGTCATTCCTTCCTGCAACAGCCGGATTCCATCCGGTCGTTCCTCCTGCACCGTTCCTGTACAGGCTGCCATCTCACCCACGCTAAGCGAAAAAGAACCCGCCGGGGCATTTTCCCTTTTCTGTCCGTTTTGCTTCTGCTCCACATCCGCTTCTTCATTTTCCGCGCCGCACTGTTTTGACAATACCTCCTCTTGTTCGGTTTCCATCCCGGCAATCCGCCGCCTGAGCTCCTCCAGCTTTTCGTCTGAAAGTGCTGCAACCGCCAAAATCCGTTCCTCCATGGCCTTAATCTGGCGTAAGGTAAAGCCTGCCTCCTTCAGCCGCTTCACACTGCGAAACAAGGTAATCTGTTCCTCCTCATAATAGCGATGCCCCGCACCATTTCGCGGCACCTCAATTCCCAACTGATTTTCCCAGTAGCGCAGGGTATACACCTCTGTTTCCAGTTCATCTGCTGCTTCCGACACCTGATATGTTTTGTTCATTTTTATCCCCCTTTTTCTATTCCGCTGGCATAGCATCCGGTCCTACGTAACAGTTTCTTTGCTTGTCCACATTCCTCAGTATACACAAAATGGGAACAGATGCGCAAGCATCTGTTCCCATTTTTTTACAATTTCATTCTTCCTGTTCCGACAAAATTCACATAAAATCCGCGTATGCAGACTATCGTTTCCGGTTCTCAAGATTCGCAAATTTTGTGTAATTTCCAAGCCAGGCAAGCTTTACCGTACCTGTCGGACCATTTCTCTGTTTTCCAATAATAATCTCAGAAACTCCGGGCTCCGTACACTTTTCCTTCGTATAATATTCATCCCGATAAATAAACATTACTACATCCGCATCCTGCTCAATTGCGCCGGATTCTCGGAGATCCGAAAGCATCGGACGTTTATCCTCGCGCTGCTCTACTGCGCGGCTGAGCTGGGACAATGCAATCACCGGACAATCAATTTCACGTGCCAGTGCCTTTAAGGAACGGGAAATCTCAGAAATTTCCTGTTGTCGTGATTCTGACTTTTTACCGCCCGACATCAGCTGCAAATAATCAATAATAACCAGACCGAGATTCTTTTCCAGCTTAAACTTTCTGCACTTTGAGCGAAGCTCTGTAATGGAAATTCCCGGCGTGTCGTCAATGAGCAACGGCGATTCGCCGGTCAATCGTGCGCTCTCCATAAGCTTTACCCAGTCATCATCCTTCAAATCTCCGGTACGGATAGACTGGGAATCCACCTTGGAGTTCATTGCCAAAATACGGTTAACAAGCTGCGTACGCGACATTTCCAGGCTGAAAATGGCCGTTGGAATCTTACTTTTTAAAGCTACAAACTCCGCGATATTTAACACAAACGCCGTCTTTCCCATGGAAGGTCTTGCTGCAATCAGAATCAAATCTGCCCGTTGCAGACCTGCCGTCTTATAATCCAAATCATAAAAGCCGGTGGCAATTCCCGTAACTGCGCCACGGTTTTTTGCAGCATTTTCAATCGATTCAATGGCTTTTAAAACAATGCTGCGGATATCCTCAGTATCACTGCTGCCCCTGTGC
>CAZCON010000104.1:0-5796 GCA_964500085.1 uncultured Lachnospiraceae bacterium | reverse complement strand
ATTTAAAGAAGGGTACAATTGTGCACAGGCAGTTGTGCTTGCTTATGAAGATTGTTTTGAAGAGAGCAGGGAGACGTTGGCGGCAATGCTCTCCTCCTTTGGCGGTGGAATGGGCAGACTGCGCGAGGTATGCGGCGCGGTCAGCGGCATGTTTTTTGTGGCAGGGCGGCTATACGGTTATACTGACCCGAAAGCGGGGAAGGAAAAAATGGAGCACTACGCGCGGATACAGGAGCTTGCCGCCGTGTTCCGGGAGCAAAACGGTTCCATTGTCTGCAGAGAACTGTTAGGCTTACAGGAAAAAGTAAGCGTACCTGTGCCGGAGGAGCGGACAGCGCAGTATTATAAAAAACGTCCCTGCGGGGAGCTGGTGGCAGACGCGGCATCCATACTGGAGCGGTATATTGTGGGGCATCCGCCGCTAACAAAGGAAAACGAAACGTCTGAAAATAATGGGTAGCATGGTAGTGCACGGCGTATGTTTTTTTAAAATCAGGACACACTAACGCATAATGTCATTTATGCGGAGGTGTGTCTTGACCGGTTTAAAGGAGAATTTTGAAGAAAATGTTGCATATTTTAATAAGACGTTACGGGTAGCGGAAAGCTTTGATGTGTTATATCATGTATTTGAAATGGGTGGAAAAAAGGCGTGCCTGTATTTTATTGACGGAATGGTAAAGGATGAGGTAATGCAGAAGCTTCTCCAGTATTTCTTTGGGCTAAAGGCAAAGGAGATGCCGGAGGAGATTCATGGGATATTAAAGAAGTTTATGCCGTATGGAGAGGTGGATTTGATTGATACAGCCGACGAGGCGGTACGCAATATTCTTTCCGGTGTGCCGTGTCTGATTTTAGAGGGCTATCCGAATATTATTTCGATTGATGCAAGAACCTATCCGGCGCGCGGTGTGGACGAGCCGGAAAAGGACAAGGCGATGCGCGGCTCCAGAGATGGTTTTGTGGAAACGTTGGTATTTAATACGGCACTGATTCGCAGACGTATCCGTGACCCGCGGCTTACGATGTACATTACGGAGGCTGGTACGGTTTCTCATACGGATATTGTACTTTGTTATATGGAGGATCGGGTTGACCAAAGGTTTTTAGCAGAGTTAAAACGGAGAATTTCAAAAATATCCGTCGAATCGCTTACCATGAATCAGCAAAGTCTTGCAGAATGCCTGTACCACGGAAAATGGTGCAATCCCTTCCCAAAGTTTAAGTTTACGGAACGACCGGACGTGGCGGCAGCTTCGGTACTGGAGGGGGATATCATTATTCTTGTGGACAACGCGCCGCAGGTGATGGTACTGCCAACGACGATTTTTGATATTATTGAGGAAGCGGATGATTATTATTTCCCGCCGATTACCGGAACGTATCTGCGCCTGACCCGCTTTGCCACCAACCTCCTGGCGCTGATACTGACGCCGACCTTTTTGCTGCTGATGCAGCATCCGGAATGGCTTGACGGCAGGTGGCAGTTTATTGTCGTGAAGGAACCCATGAATATCCCGCTTTTGCTGCAGTTTTTGATTTTAGAGTTTGCGCTGGACGGTCTGCGGCTTGCCTCGCTGAATACGCCAAATACCTTAAGTATGCCATTAAGTGTGATTGCCGGCGTGATTATTGGTGATTTTACGGTACAGTCCGGCTGGTTTAATTCGGAGGCAATGCTTTATATGGCGTTTGTGGCAATTGCAAATTATACGCAGGTGAGCTTAGAGCTTGGCTATGCCTTAAAATTCATGCGAATCCTGCTGCTGATTCTGACGAGCTGCTTTGGAGTGTGGGGGTATCTCGCGGGCATCGTGTTAGATGCTCTGGCAATTTCCTTAAATAAGACCATTGGCGGCAGAAGCTATTTGTATCCGCTGATTCCGTTAAAACCACGACAGCTGTTGCAGCGGTTTTTCCGGGTTCCGCTGCCAAAGAGCGAACACCAGAGGGGAAGGTAGGAAAAGGGGCTGCATGGAAACAAAAACCATTATATTGCTTTGGCAGTTGCTGGCAGTAAAGTGACAGTAAATGAAAATTGAAATAAACTGCGGAAACGCAAGCTTAAAACGGGTTGTATCTCATCTCAAAATGTGCTATGATATTATCGGGTATTGTCACAAATTGCTCCGTCGGAAAGTGGTGCAATTTGGAAACCGTGTTATTTATTCTGGCATACAGAGAGGAGATACATACGATGAGTTTTAAGATAGTTCACGGAAGCAGTGCGGTTCCGTTTGTAGTAGAAAAAGAAGCTTTTGAGGGTGTACGCCTGATTGCGGAAAAGGTTTGCAAGGATGTGCAGCTGGTATCGGGGCGGCGACCGAGTGTGGAGGAGCCGAAGAAGGTAAAGAAGCCGTCCGGCTGTATTCTTGCGGCAACCGTAGGGCACAGCCCGCTGTTAGAGCTGTATGAGAGTGAGGGGCTCCTTGATTTGTCTGATATTAAGGGCAAGCGGGAGGTCTTTAAGCTTGCAGTGGTTGGCGAAGGAAATAAGGCAGTGCTGGTCGTTGCCGGAAGCGACAAGCGCGGTACGATTTACGGTTTGTTCCACATTTCGGAAAGTATCGGTGTTTCGCCGCTTGTTTACTGGGCGGATGTTCTGCCGGTGAAGTGTAAGGAACCGGTGGTGGCAGATGAGTGGATGATTACTTCGAAGGAGCCGTCTGTTAAGTACAGAGGTTTCTTTATTAATGACGAATGGCCGTCCTTTGGTGGCTGGACCTGTGAGAAGTTCGGCGGGTTTACCGCGAAGATGTATGACCATGTATTTGAGCTTTTGCTTCGTATGAAGGGAAACTATTTGTGGCCGGCAATGTGGTCGTCCTCGTTTTCACTGGACGGACCGGGGCTTGCCAGTGCGGAGCTTGCGGATACCTACGGTGTGGTAATGGGTGCCTCCCATCATGAACCGTGTCTTCGTGCCAGTGAGGAATGGGACAAGGTAAGAGGTCCGGAGACAGAGTACGGAAATGACTGGAATTATTATATCAATAAAGACGGTTTGTTAAAGTACTGGGAAGGCGGTCTTGCCCGCAGCGGTAAGTTTGAGAATATCATTACCATCGGTATGCGGGGCGAGCGCGATACCTCCATGCTTGGACCGGATGCTACGCTGGGAGAGAATATTGATTTGTTAAAGGACATTATTACGGAGCAGCGGAAGCTGATTGCAAAGTATGTGAACGAGGACACCTCAAAGGTGCCACAGATGCTTGCACTATATAAGGAAGTAGAGGCATATTATTACGGCGATGAAAGTACGCCGGGCTTAAAGGATTGGGACGGTTTAGATGGCGTGACCCTGATGCTTTGTGAGGATAACTTTGGTAATATGCGAACGCTTCCGAAAAAGGAGCTGCGTGAGCGTAAGGGCGGCTATGGCATGTATTATCATTTTGATTATCATGGTGGTCCGGTTTCTTACGAGTGGGTCAATTCCACACCGCTTGCAAAGGTCTGGGAGCAGATGTCGATGGCGTATGATTACGGCGTGCGCGATATCTGGATTGTGAATGTAGGCGATTTAAAGCCGCAGGAGCTCCCACTTTCCTATTTTATGAAGCTGGCATATGATTTTGAAATGTATGGAACCGCGGCACCGAATACGACCGAGGACTTTACGGCAGCGTTTGTGAAGCAGCAGTTTGAAGGCGGCTTTACGGCGGCAGAGTTAGAAGAGATTTCTTATATTTTGAAGGAATATACAAGACTGAACGGTATGCGCCGTCCGGAGGTGATGGCAGCGGAGGTGTATCATCCGGTGCATTACGGCGAGGCGGAGCGGCTGCGTGCCCGTGCCAAAAAGCTTGCAGAAGCGGCAACACGGCTGTATCTTTCCTGTAAAAAGGAGTACAAGGCAGCGTTTTGCGAGCTGGTGTATTTCCCGGCAGTGGCTTCGGCAAATATTATTCAGATGCAGACGGCAGCCGGCTTAAATCAGTATTATGCCATGAATGGCCTTACGGTGGCAAACCGTTATGCGAAGGAAATTGAGAGTGCCATTGTCCGTGACACGGAGCTGACGGAGGAGTATCACAAGGCAGCGGATGGCAAGTGGAACCATATGATGTCTTCCGCACATATCGGTTTTTGTGCATGGAATGACGAGGGCTGGAAGTATCCGGTGACACAGACCGTCTATGGCATAAATGGCGCAAGACCGGCGGTACGCATATCCGGCGAAGAAAGAGTGTATCTCGGCGGAGGCATTAAGGTAAGCGCTCCGCGCTCCGGCGGTACGGTTCGCATTGAGCTGTTAAACGGCGGTGTGGAAAAAGTGGAATACAGCGTAGTTACGGAGGGAGAATGCTCTGTAGATAAGGAAACCGGAAGCTATGAGATGAACGCATGGCTGACCGTGAAGGTTGCGGGTGGTGAAGAAGGAGCTACAGGTACGGTTGTGATTACTGCAAATGAGAAACGTTTTGAGCTTAAGGTAGAGCGTGTGTCTCCGGTGCTTGTAAAGCTTCGTAAGGAAAGCTTTATGAAGGAGTACGCAAAGCAGGTGCAGGGCATTGGTGAATATGTGGTGTTTGAGGCAGGGGACTTTATGGAAAGTCGCAAGGCAGGTGCGGCTGAATACAGGCTACTTACAAATTACGGCCGAACCAGAGATTCCGTAAAGGTATATCCGACGACAGAAAGCTTTACCGCAGAGGAAGCAAAGAGGCATGAGGCGGCAGAGCTTACCTATATGCTTCATGCGGCAGAGGAGGGCGAGTATGTTGCGGCTGTTTTTGTAGCTCCGACAAATCCGTTGTATCCGGGAGACGCACAGCGTCTGGCTCTTTCTGTAAACGGTGGAGACACACAGGTATTTTCCACGTTGCCGGAGGGCTTTATTGCCGGAGACTGTCACAATAAAAAATGGAACAAAAATGTACTGGATAATATCAGAGTCTGCGAGCAGACCGTGCGCTTAAGGAAGGGTGAAAACAGTCTGACCATTGGCGCAGTTGACGCAGGTGTGGTAGTGCAGAGAATTGTAGTATTCCCACTGGAACTGCCGTTAAAGGAGTCCTATCTTGGTCCGTGTGGAGAGTGATGACACAGATGTTAGGTTGCTTGGCAGTTTTTTCTGGAGCTGTACGTTACTTCAAAAAAGTGCTTGCATTATAGAAAAAGAAGAGTTACAATATTTGACATATTAGTAAGAAAGGCAGGATGCAGATGAAACTGATTGCTACCGTTGACAACCACTGGGCGATTGGACACCGGGGCGGACGTTTGGTCCGGATTCCGACCGATGAGCGTTTTTTTCGTTTTGAGACCATGTATAAGACGGTGGTTATGGGACGCTCTACACTGGAGGAGTTTCCGGCGGGGCAGCCGCCGCGTGACCGCAACAACATTATTCTGAGTCGGAAAACGGAGATTAAGGTGAAGGATGTGACGGTGGTACGCAGCTTTGATGCGGCACTGGAAGCAATCGCACCATATCCGACGGACGAGGTGTATGTGATTGGCGGCGCATCCGTGTTTGAGCAGTTTTTGCCGTACTGTGACGAAGCCTTTATTACAAAGATTGATTATGATTATGATGCGGACAAGTACCTTCCAAATCTGGATTTGGATTCGGATTGGGAACTGGTGGATGTTTCGGAAGAACAGACCTATTATGATTTGATTTATGAGCGTTGCCGCTATGTCCGTAAGAAAAAGTGAGCAGGAGGAGATTCAAATGTTAAACATCAGGATTGAGAAGACAACAAATCCGAAGCCGCTTCCGACTCCGGAAAACCCGTTGAAGTTCGGTACGATTTTTACCGACCATATGTTTATTATGAATTATGA
>CAZCON010000103.1:0-5875 GCA_964500085.1 uncultured Lachnospiraceae bacterium | reverse complement strand
GATTATGCTTATGTATGGTCTTCCAGCAATGAAAAGGTTGCTACCGTTGCTGTAGGTGGTGTTACCACTGCTGTAGGCGTTGGTGAAGCTACCATTACCTGCGTGATTGCCAATAAGGCTACTGGCGAGACCGTTGACACTCTCACTGCAAAGGTTACTGTTAAGGCTAACGCCGCTAAGGTTGTTATCTCTAACGCTGCTGATGTAGATGGTGAGACCGTTGAGGTTGGCAAGGTTGTTGACCTTAACAGAACCATGTTTGATGCAAACGGAAACAAGACCTCCAAGAGAGGTACTTATGTAACCGACCTTACGAAGTGGGTTGCTGAGCCGGCTGCTGGTGTTACCATTGATCAGGCTACCGGTAAGTTCACCTTCACTGAGGCTGCTGCAGCTGGTGACTACAAGCTGTACTGCTATACTTATCAGTCTGATAAGTATGCACAGGCTACCGCTACCGCTGAGGCTGTTAATGTAACACTTGTTAAGGATACGAACTTTGATATGGTTCAGAATTCCCTGACCAAGTTCACCATTAACTTTGATTCCGCTCAGAAGGCACTTGGTGCTTTGACCGTGAACAAGATCCTCACCGTAAACGGAACCGATTATGAGCTTCCGCAGGCTGTTGGTACTCCGGTACTTGCATCTGACGGCATGAGCGCAACCATTGAGCTTTTCAACAAGGTTGCAGACAAGGAAAAGTATGTATTCACATTAGAAGGCTTCGAAGAGCCGTTTGAGTGTGTTACCTCTGCCGGCGCTCCGAAGACCATCAAGGTTTCTGCAGATAAGGATAAGGTTGAATGGCCGTTCGTTACTGCAAACACGAATGCAGAGCTCTTCTGGCGCGTATATGACGCTGCTGGCGTAGATGTTACCGAAAAGTACACCGGAAATCAGGTTGACTTCGCTGAGAAGGCTATCTCTGAGGATGGTAAGTACAGCGTAGGTGGCAACACCATCTGGTTTGAGGATGCAAATCTTCAGGCTACCGTTGCTGTAGAGTTCCATACCGGTGAGTACGATGAGAACGGTGAGGAAATCGGCAATGTAAAGACCGAGTGCACTTTCTACAGCCAGGCTGCAAAGACCATCAGAATTGAGAAGCTTGCTTCTTCTACCATTCTTGATGGAACCACTGATCTCAAGGCTATGTCTGTACCGGTAAATGCTGCAGATCCGAAGCTTCAGATCAAGGTTAAGATTACTGATGAGAATGATGCTGTTGAAATCACCAATGGTGCTCAGTTCAGAGAGTACGGCATTGTATCCTTCGAGGAGACCAACAACAACGTATTCGCTGTTGATAAGAGTTCCAACGACCTGTTCCTCTTCCAGCAGGGCAAGGGTCAGGTAATTGTTTACATCACTGATGCAAACAACAATAAGACTGCTATCGGCGTAGTAAATGTTACTGTAACCGAGGCAAAGGCATTAAAGACTGTTACCTTAAATAAGTCCACTGTAACCGTTGGTATCGTTGATGGCTTAGACAGCGAGAGCATTAAGCTTGTTGCTAAGGATAACTACGGCGGAGATTATGATGCAACTGGTCTTGCAGCAGAAATCACCCCGACCAATACCCTTGCGAAGAAGGTAGGTCTTGTTGGTGTTTCCTACGATGCAGGCGTTATCAGCATTGATGGTAGCGATCTTGAGGTTGCATTTGATGGCATGAAGGATTCCGTATTATCTGTATCCCTTACCTACAAGGTTAAGGCTGAAAACAAGTACGAGTCCAGCTTCACTGTAACTGTTAAGAGAAACAATGCAAATGCAAGCAAGTCTTACACCATCGAAAAGGTTGCTGGTGATTGGGGCGATGTTTCCAGAACCAGTGATAAGGATGAGACTAAGGCAGCTAAGAGCGTAACCTTCCGTGTATATGAGATGAACAACGGCGTTAAGGCTGGTACTGTTGATTTTGAGGCATACAAGGATAAGGCTCAGTTATCCACCGATGATATCGGCAAGTTCTTCGTAAAGGTTACCAAGGGCGGCACTGATATTACCGCGAAGGGTGAGAACTATGTTGCACTTGATTCCTATGCATTAACCAGCAGTGCTGTAAGCGGAGGTGCTTTAAGTGGTACTGAAGTTACCCTTAAGTTCTCTGAAGTTACGGCTGGTCTTGTAAACTACGATGTAATGGGCGCTGGTAACTACACCATTACCCTCTACACTGTTGTTGAGACCGGTACGACCGTAAACTATCGTGCACTTCGTACGGTAAGCGGTGCAACCACTGTTAATGTTGGCAGCTACAGCTACGTACAGATGGCAAAGGATACTGCAGGTTCTGCATCTCCTGAAGATCTTCGTGCTTGCTTCGTAATCAATGGCAGAGACGGTAAGAAGACCGAAAATACCACCTACGAGGTAGAGTTCGTTGATAGCCAGGCATCTGGTACAGTATTTGTTAAGTCCATTACCTTCAAGGAGAGCGTTGGCGATGCTGACGTTGCTTACAAGGTAACGATTAACAAGGCTGTTAAGGTAAATGCTCAGTAATTTATACTGTAATATTTATCAGCTTATTAAGGCTCTTGCGGGAAACCGCAAGAGCCTTTTGCTTTTTGTAAAGTTATTCTGCCCCTTGAAGAAATCCATAAAGTGTGTATAATGATAAATAGGGTAGTTTACTCAAATAACCGGAAGAGGGATGGAAACAATGGCGAAGCGATATAAGAAAAAAGCGCATAAATGGAATATAACAGAGGGCTACTGGGCTTCTTTTCTACGGATGCTGCCAGTACTCATTATGGTGGGGGTGGTTCCGCTGATTGTGCGTCAGACAGCATACGAAACAGGTCTGTCGGAGCAGCCGTGGTTTGCTAATGTGTTCAGTGCATATGAGTTCTTTTTGGCACCAAAGGCTCTGGTGCTGACCTTCCTTATGCTTGCGATGGCAGTAGCGGTAGGAATGCGGATATGGAAGAAAAAGAAAAGGATTGCGTTTGCAAAAATCCTGATTCCGCTTGTGGCTTATGAAATACTGGCCTTTTTGTCTGCATGCTTTTCGGTGAACCGCAGTTTTTCTTTTTTTGGAAGCTATGAACAGTTTGAGTCTGTCTGGGTGCTGCTTTCCTATGGATTGGTAGTGTATTATATCTTTTTGTATGCACAGACAGAGCTGGAGCTTCAGGTGGTAACGGATGCCATTTGTTTTGGCGCGACTGTAGTGGGACTGCTTGGTGCCCTGCAGGGACTTGGATTTGATTATCTGGCAACAAAGCTAGGACAGAAGCTTGTGACAACAGAGGCCTTTTTAAAGGGCATCGGTGGGGAACTGATGCTGAAATTTGAAGACAACCAGGCATATGCTACGTTGTATAATCCTAACTATCTTGGTGTGTTTGGTGCTTTTATCTTGCCGTTTTTGGTGATACTGATTTTGTTTGAGAAAAATAAGTGGCGGCGTATCTGGCATTGTGCAGATTTTGTTCTGGTTGCAATTGCCATGCTTTCAAGCCGCTCCAGAGCGGGTCTGATTGCAGCAGGTGTTGCAATTTGCGTGGCGCTTCTGATGAATATCCGCAGTGTTTTAAAATGGTGGTATCTTGCAATTCCGGTGGTGAATTTTATGGTGGCGCTTGTTCTGCTGGTAAATGCGTATAATGATAATCTTCTTTTTAAACGACTGCAGGGCATTTTTGAAAAAGATAATACAACGGTGACAGAGTATACGGCAGAGGATGGTACGGTTGTACGGGAAACGGGGCTGACAGAAATGTTTACCACCACGGAGGGAGTGGTATTCACGTATAACGAGATGCGGCTACAGGTATCCCTGTATGTAGATGGAGATGCTTATGGCATTTATGCAACGACGGAGGATGGAGAACAGGTACCGATGCTGGCAGATGATACCGGTAGTCTGTTCTGGTTCGAAGCACCGGCGTTGTCGGGAGTTACAGTGACACCGATTTATATTGGTGAGGAGCTTGGAATCTGCATTGATGCAATCGGGAAAGAATGGAATTTCTTTTATGACGACAGCAAGGGAAGCTATCAGTATGTAACAAGCTATGATAAGGCATCTGATATGATCGTAGGGGATAGGTTTGGCTTTGAAAATTATCAGGAAATTTTTACGGGTCGGGGATTTGTTTGGAGCCGTACGATTCCGCTTTTGAAAAAGCATATTTTTCTTGGCTCCGGTCCGGATACGTTTTTGCTGGAGTTTCCGAAGACGGATTATCTGTCAATGTATCAGTATGTAAAGGATGAAAGACTTATTATAACAAGACCTCACAATATGTATCTGCAGATAGGCGTACAGACCGGTGTGCTGTCACTGATTTGCATCTTGGTGTTTTACGGCTGGTATGCAGCCTCCAGCCTGCGTCTGTACTGCTTCCACAATAAGGAAAGTATACTTGAGGGTTTTGGAACGGCAGCGTTTATCGGGAGTATCGGTTATATGGTTTCCGGCATTACCAATGACTCTATGGTAGTCACTGCACCGGTGTTTTGGGGGATGATAGGACTTGGAATTACAGCAAATGCAATGGTGACAAAGCAGCGGAAAGAAAATGCCGCAGAAGCTGTGAAAAACGCTCCGGCAGAGCCGGCAGGCAAATAACAGAAGAGAATGATGAAGTATCCCTCGGCAGAGATAACTGGGTCTGCCGGGGGATTTACAGTTTTAGATAATATGAAGTGACTGAAAGCGGACAGCCTTTCAACGGTTCTTTTTTGAACTCTTTTTTACGCTGACATGAATCTGACATATAGTAATCTTATACTTAGTATGGTACACTGGAAGGGGTATCACTACAAGATATGGATGAAATATGAAGAAAGATAAATTGACGTGAAGGGGTAAAGGAACAAAGGAGCGATGATATGAAGATACAAAAGTATTGCAAAAGAGGCTACAGGGGACTTGCGGCGCTGCTTTGCGCGGTTCTTTTGCTGAGCGGCTTTCCGGTATCGCATGCGGAGAGGGCACAGGCAGCCATGAAGGGAACCATTTTGGCATCCAGCCTTTATGTGCGGAGCGGTCCCGGAACAACCTATGATAAAATAACAGTAAATGGACAGGATGTATATCTGACGAAAAATACAGTAGTAGACATTGCTTCGGAAAAGGATGGATGGTATTATGTGACAGCCACCTTTGAGGGACAGACCATAAAAGGGTATGTCAGTGGTAAATACGTTTCGGCAGGGCAGACAGACACGCCGATAAAAACACCGACTGCTGCGCCTCTGCCAACCGTTGCGCCGGTGGGAGGGACAACGGCAACGGAGTTTTCCGTTCCGGCGAGAATCTGGGTGAGTGAGCTGAATATTCGCCAAAGTGCAGGAACCTCCGGTGCAGTGCTTGATACCTTAAAAAGCGGTGCGGCAGTCACGGTAACCGGACAGACCTATGTGGGCTCGGAAAAGTGGTACAAGGTCACTTACCAGTCTGCCGGTAAAACTGTGACAGGCTATGCGTATGCACCGTATATAACCTTAAACGGGACCATTCCGACAGCAACGCCGATTCCAACGGCAACGCCGACGACAGCACCGGAAACGGGCGGCCTTGCAGAGGAATTTTCTATTCCGGCAAAGGTCATAGCCAGTGTAGTTAATATCAGAAGTGGTGCCGGCACAGGTAATTCCATTATGACTGCGCTGACTTATGGGGCGGCTGTGACGGCAACCGGGATTTCTTATGTAGGAAACGATATCTGGTATCGGATTTCATTTCAGCATAATGGCACCAAGAAGGTGGGATATGCCTACGGGCCGTATCTTGCGCTGGAAGCAGCCGTTCCAACAGCAACGCCAAAGCCGACTGCGACACCGAAGCCGACGGCAACGCCAACCCCGACAGAAGCACCGGTACCGGAGGGCATACTCGCGGACTATCGCATTC
>CAZCON010000102.1:0-5897 GCA_964500085.1 uncultured Lachnospiraceae bacterium | reverse complement strand
GTCCTTGATTGCAAAGTAAGCTTCATCAACCTTACCTACAGACTTCTGTAAGTCGATGATGTAGATACCGTTTCTCTCGGTGTAGATGTACTCTGCCATCTTCGGGTTCCATCTTCTGGTCTGATGTCCAAAATGAACACCTGCTTCAAGTAACTGCTTCATAGAAATAACGCTCATGATACTACCTCCATTTGGTTTTATTCTTCTGTGTGCCTCATTCTTCGGCAAACCGCGAGCAAACGGCACCCTGCCGTGAGTCCACACACATGCTTATTTCGGCATATGCCGACTGCACCGTCTGATATTTTAACACAGGTAAAAGAAAAAGGCAAGCACTTTTTCCAAAAGAATACAGAAAAACATGGCTTGCCTTATTTTCAATTGTAATCATTCCTTTTGAAAATGATGCAACTGTAAAACACTTCTACTGCGTCAATATTTTCGCTATCTCAGCATAGCCTGCGTCCTTTGGAATGCGAAACGTACCAACATTGATGTAGTCTGTCAGATTCTGCCGGATTAAATATTGTACAAACTCCTCTTCCTCTGTAATCACGCCTGTGCTTGCAAGACGCTCTGCAACCCTTCGTGCCGTCATCCCCCGTTCTACAGTAATCGTATAATAAGCGGCGGCCGGTACACCGGTCGGTTCCGGTGAAACGGTAACGCTTGGCGATTCCGTAGCTGTCTGCGTTGGTCGCGGCTCCACAGTAGCGGTCGGAGTCTTTGTCGGTGCAGCAGTTGCTGTCGGTGTTTTGGTCGGAGCACTGGTTGTTGTCGGTGTTTTGGTTGCCGTCGGCTTTGGCGTAACCGTTCCCGCAGACTGTCCTTCTTTCACTGTCGGCGTTGCAGGCTCCTCCGGCGGATTCGGAGCCTCCGGCGTCGGTATCTGAGAAAGCGTTGGCTCCGGTGTCACCCCGGAGGTAGCTTTCGGAGATGTCTCTGGTGCCGCTGTCGCTGACGGAATCCTCGTACTCTGTCCGTTTTCCTTTATTTTATCAATTGTATCCGCCGTTACGCCACTTTCTTTTTTTTCATAGCCAAGCTCCCGCGCTCTGGCAATCACCTGTTCATCCGTCATTGGTGTTTCCTTTTCCGAAAGGGCAACCGCGCACAGAATTGCCGTAAACAAAACACCAATTCCCATCCCCCGCATATAATACTTTCTTTTCATTTTCATCCGTCCTTTGTCTTTATGCCCCGTACAAATCAATTACAAGCTTTACCTCGCCCTGTCCCTTACCAAGCTCTCTGGAAATCTCACGTATGGTCTTTCCCTTTTTATAAAGCTCCAAAATCCGTTCCTTCGGAAGGTCCGGAGTTATCCCATCCTCTTCGATTTCTCTTACGGTTGCCGCCAGCAGCTCCGAAATATCGTCTGTTGTGGCCATTCCATTTTCCTGCTTTTTCTCCGTTGTTTTCTTTGCTGCTTCCGATTTGCCTGTCGCGCGCACCGTATGCCTTGGAACTTCCTTTTTTTCTGATGCTGCCGCATTTTCTGCCGCTAGCGTTTTCGTAAGCTCTGCCTCCATGGCAGCCCTGCGCTCCTCCTTCTGTACCTCTGCCGTCATACGAAGTGCTTCCTCTGCTTTTTTTGCATTAGCAATTTCGTTTTTTAATTCTTCCTTGGTTTCAGTTAGCATATGATATAAAAACATCACATCCGAGTTATTCTTATCAAGACGTTCCAGAATCTGTTTCGAAAACTCGTCCACTGACATAATCTTCTCATTCGCTACCCGATTCAGATAATCATCCGTTTCTAAAATAATCTCTTCCCTTCGTTCTGATACAATCTGATCTATCACCTGACGAATCCGTTCTTTTTCTTCTTCCGTAAGCTCACGCTTTGCCAGACGCTGCATCAGCCCGTCATAATCAATGGACTGCGTCTGTGCTTCTCTTCCCGTAAAAAAACAACTGCCTGCAATCAGCAGAACTCCCACAATCAGCAAAATAATCGTAATCGGTTCCATCTACGTTTCCTTTCTTCTATACGGTAATGTCAAAGGTGCTTCCGCGCATTTTCATACGCTGTTCCTCTTCCTTTTTTTCCTGCTCCTGATTCTTTTTTTGTCCTGCAAAGCCACCATAGGCTCCTTTGCCACGCTCCTTTGCATCATATTTCTGCTCTTCGTTTTCCGTTTTGTTAGAACGAACCGTCTGCGTCTCATTCTGGCGCACCTGTTGCTGTACCGTACCCACAATGTTCTGCTGCTGATTCGCAGGATGCTGCACCTCCTGCTGCTTGTATGTGCCTGCCTCCTGCGTTTTTGGTGCCATGGAAATCATATCAAGTCGCGTAATCGGCATTCTGCTCCTCCTTTTCCTCAAAAGCCATAAATCACTGCCGGCCAAAGAACCGTATCTGAACGTCTGACGGTTTTCTGCTTCTTAATAGGCTTCCAGCTTAACATCGCCGCTTTCTTTTACAAATCTTGCATGAGACAGCTCCGTTTTAACATGATATACGGCTCCGCCAATGGTAATCCTGCAGCCGGAATAAGCTGTCTGGGAGACCCTGATCATGCCGTTTGTTTTCATTTCCATATCATCCTGAAGCTCCTCCAGACGTTTATCAATCGTCTGCAGCTCCTCCTCTATTTCCGTAATCCGTTTCTGCGCCTGCTTCAGCATAAGAAGCTTATCCACCGGGAGCTGACCAGTCAGCTTGTATTTTTTGGCAAGCACCGTCAGGTTCTGGGTCTGCCCCTCTTTCTCTGCAATCAGCTCCGGTGCCCGCTTCTCCAGCCTCCGAAATTCCTCTGCAATGGTCGGATCCACCCCCACCTCCCGTAAGGTGGTTGTCCCCATGTTGGAGCCCACCGTTTTTGCTTCAATCAGCTGGCTGCAACGCGTACTTCCCCCGGTAATAAAGCCCTTTTTCCCACCAACAATCACATCCGTTTTTGCCGAGACCTGACTATGCATGATTGCCTCCGACTGCACATAGCCATAACGTGAAACAACCTCTGCACTCTCGATAAACTTGGAAATTACATTTCCTTCCGCAATCAGCTTTCCCCTGGACATTCCCTGAATTCCACGCATTAAAACAATTTGTCCGCCGGCATAAATTTCTGCGCCCTCTACCACGCCGTGCACCAACACATTGCCCTTTGCATCAATTTTAAATCCGGTACGCACATTGCCTCTTACCTCTACATTTCCTTCGCAAACAATGTCCCCCGTAGAGGAATCCACATCTGCCGGCACCTCGTAGGTGTCAGAGACAAAAACCTTGCCCTCTACCAGACTGACATGACCGCTGACATCCGAATACATTCTCAGACCATCCTCTGATAAATGAATCCGGTTTGCATAGCGGAGCACCTGATTATTGATTGCAGGCGGCTTAATCTGCTTTCCGCAAACATCAATTCCCGGTCTGCCCGGTACTGCCGGCGACAGCTCTGCCAGCAAATCTCCCGCTTTTACCGGGCAAATAGTGTCTAACGTATGGAAATCCACCGAACCGTCCTCCAGCTGCTTTGGCTTTGCGGTAAGGTCCGTATTGAAATGGTAGGTAATAACGGCGCTTTTTCCTTCTATCGGCAGAGTCGCCTTTGCCAGTTCCAACGGCGTGCAATAAACCCGCTCCGCTATCAGTGCCGCCAGCGCATCCTCCTGTAAACCATATTTTACTCCTGCTCGTACCAGTTCTCCCACAATCCCCTCTTTGGACATAACCTCTCTGCCCTCACACGGGGCAAACAGGGTAAGCACGGCACTGAGATGATCCGGACTTACAAGAACCGTTGCCGTCTCATCCAACGGATGAATTTTTTCTGCCGTCAGACGCAGTTCTTCCTTTTTAGAAAGTCTTTGCAGGGTATCGGAAAGCACCTTTTTGTCATAGCCAATGCGCCATTTACAAAGATATGCATCTACCATGTCAAAGCGCAGAGCCTTTCCGCCTTCCACCGGCGGATATAAAACAATCCAAGTTCCATTTTCCCTGATACTAAGCCTGAAATACCCGTTTACCTGTGTCATACCCGCTCCTTTGCTTAAAAAAACATTTCCATCTGACTTCCAAGCTTTAAACGCAGCTTCTGAATTGCCTTTGTATGTAACTGCGAAATTCTGGATTCGGAAACCTCCAGAACCTCACTGATTTCTTTCAACGTCAATTCCTCATAATAATATAACAAAATCACTTTTTTTTCTTTTTCTGTCAGCGCTTCCAAGGTTTGAACCAAAAGCTCTTTCATGGCTTTTTGCTCCATCTGTTTTTCCGGCTGAAGAAATTCCTCGCTTTCATAGCCGCCTGCAATGCCACTTTCGCTTCCCTGCTCCAAATATTCATCTAAAGATACCACGCCGGCTGCTTTCGTCTGATTCTGCCACTGATTCAGCTCATCCACTGAAATTTCAAGCTCTGCCGCAAGCTCCTCATCTGTGGCAAATTTACCCGAAGCTGCTTCTAGCTTCTGATAGGCAGCGTCCATTTTCTTTTGCTTTTGTCTGACCGTCCGCGGAAGCCAGTCCATCCGGCGAACCTGATCTAAAATGGCTCCACGTATCCGCAACGAAGCATAGGTTTCAAACTTGACTCCCTTGCAAAAATCATACTTATCAATCGCATCAATCAGCCCAAAGGTCCCGTATCCTACCAAATCGTCATACTCAACATTGTAACCGAGATAAATACTAAGCTTTCCCGCTACAATTTTAACAAGACCCGCATATTCAATTATAATCTGTTCGCGCAGTTCCGGAGCCTTGCTCCTGCTATATTCTTCCCATAATTTCAGCTTTTCCTCTGCACTCATAGGCGTCTCCTGTCCTTTATCTTCTAGCTCTCTGCCTTACAGCCCGCAATGCTTACGCTTCTTCTCTACCGGCAGTATCGTTCTCCTGTTGCTCCTCTGGTTTTTCCTGCTCTGCAGCAGTTTCCTCCGGTGTGGCAAGCTCTGCCGCAGCCAGTTCCTGCTCCTCCCGCTGTCTCTGCAATGCCATTTTCTCCGCATCGGCATTTATCTTTACCACAATCCTCCGCACAATACATCCGATGATAAAAAATATAATCATCACAACCAGAACAATCCACAGCGTATTATATAATGGTGCGTGACGCAAAATACAAATGATGCAGGCAACCATCGCCGCAGACAGCGTAATCAATGGCGGAATATTTTTTCCCTCCATATAGCCTCCTAAATCTTATAAGGTATTTTCCCGACTGCTTTTATCAACAGCTCCTCGCTTTCCGGATAAAACTCAATGGTACGTCCGTAAGAATCTCCCGTATCCTCTGCCACAAGCGGTATTCGCAGCTTTTCAAGCTCTTCCTTTACTGCCTCTACATTCCTTGCTCCGACACGCAGTAAATCATTTTCCGCACGAAAAGCAAACATCTGCGCTCCACCTGCAATCTTAGCCTTAAGCCTTGCTCTGGAGGCTCCTGCCTTTACTATCTGACTAACCATTTCCTCAATTCCGGTATCTGCAAATTTTGCTTTATTTTCATTGTTTTGAATTTTTGTACTATCAGGTAACATTATATGCACCAGACCGGCAATTTTCGCACCGGAATCGTATAGTACAACGCCGACACAGGAGCCCAGTCCCAGTGTAGTGATGGCATCCGGTGCATGGCAATACTTCATATCCGCCATGCCTACCTTAATCATATTTCCCATACTTACCACCTATAATCCCAGTGAGGTCAAAATTGCATTATATGAATCCAACGTCGGTATCAAAATAAAATAACCGTTTACCTCCGTCGATTTATCTCCAAATTCCGTCTGTATCAGCAGCGCCTTGTCACCAATTTTACCAAACTCAATGGCCGGTACGCTTAAAATCGCCCCTGCCATATCAATGGAAATGTAAGGTACGCTTGAATTGATGCACATATTCGTAAGATTTGACAGCGATGACAGATATGC
>CAZCON010000101.1:0-5927 GCA_964500085.1 uncultured Lachnospiraceae bacterium | reverse complement strand
GGAAACTTCCGGAAGTGCTTCTGTGGGAGTGTCCGGCTGCCTGACGACAGAGCTGCACCCGGCAGACAATAGGGAAAAAAGAAATAAAACGATTATAAAAAACGTAGTATGCGCCGAACGATATTGCTGCTTCATAATAACCCTCCTGTGTGGCCGATTTCATCAATTCCAGTGTACCACAGAAAGCATGGGCTTGTCACGAAATATTTTGAGACTGTTTACCGGAGCGGAGGGGCAGCTTTTAAAAATAGGCACTGTAAAAGGAGGATAAAAACCACGAAAGACGTTAGCTAACATTGACAATTAGCGCACATTTGTGGTAAAATAAAGTCACACTGTAGAGAAAATTCGTGAAATTTGTAGTAATTAAAAAGAATAAACGAAGTGGAGGAAGCTGGTTATGAAAATAGAATTTAAAGACAAGAGCATCAGACAAAAGTTGAATTACGGTTATGGAATTGTGCTTATTCTGATGGTGTTATCCGGCATATGCAGTATGATAGGCTTAGGCGTTCTGGATAAAAGCCTGAATGATTTTGTAAACGGTGCAAACCGGGCAGATACGGCAATTAAGGTGTGCCGTATTGACACGAATATTGCGGCAAGAAATATTCGTGAAATGGCGTTAAATGAGGATACGGCTTCTTTTGCCGGTTACAGGGAAACGGTGGTATATCGTCTGAATCAGGTGGAGGAGGAGCTGAATGCGCTACAGAATACAGGGCTGATTGAGGAAACGCTGTATCAGGAATACGTAACAGCAATAAAAAGCTGGGCTACGGTAGGCTATGAGATTCTTGATATGATAGAGGCCGGTGAACGAGAGGCAGCGATTGAGCTGATTTTCAGTGAATGCGCTCCAAAGATGGAGCATCTGATTGAGCTTTCGAAAAAGCTGGATGCGGAAACGAGTTCCCTGAAGGAAGATGCGGTAATGCGGAGCCGGATTGTATTTATTCTCGGTGCAGCTACCATTGTGGGATGTATTGTTGCTGCAGTGCTTGTGGGAATGCGGATAGCGAAGAAAATTGTGAATTCCATTATGGAGCCGATAGAGCAGATTGAGGCAGTGGCACAGGAATTGACAGAGGGAAATTTACATAGCACCATTGATTACCGGTCACAGAATGAAATTGGCAGGCTTGCACATGATTTGCGGAAAGCAATTCGGATTCTTGGTACCTATGTGGATGACATTGAGCATGCAATGGGTGAGTTTTCGAAGGGGAATTTTGTAGTTCGCCCTGAGGTGGAATGGAAGGGAGATTTTGTTGGAATACGGGATGCGTTTATGCATTTTGAGCAAAGCATTGCTGAAACGATACGGGGAATCCAGACGGTAGCAGGTCAGGTGGAGAGCGGTGCTCTTCAGATTGCAGACAGTTCTACGGATTTGGCAGAGGGCGCGACGAATCAGGCGAGCATTACGGAGGAGCTGGCAGCTACCATTGAGACGGTTTCCGGACAGGTGGCAGCAAATGCGGAGTATGCAAAGGAAATCAGCGGACAGGTTCGTCAGGCGGGAGTTGAGATTTCCAGTGGAAATGAGAAAATGCAGGAGATGGTTGGCTCAATGAGCGAAATCAATGAAGCCTCTGAAAAAATCAGGAAGATTATTGATACAATTAATGACATAGCATCCCAGACGAATCTTCTGGCGTTAAATGCTTCGATTGAGGCAGCAAGAGCAGGAGAAGCAGGCAGAGGCTTTGCAGTGGTTGCTGATCAGGTATCGGTATTGGCATCGCAGAGCGCGCAGGCAGCGAAGGAATCAGCAGCCCTGATTCAGTCTTCCATGGACGCGGTTGCAAAAGGAATTCGGATCGCGGATGAAACCGCATCGCATTTTGAACAGGTGCTTGCTGCGTCGAAGGAGGTTTCCATGCAGGTAGACAGAATCTCTGAGGCGTTAGAGGCACAGAACAGCTCTTTTGCAGAAATCAATCAGGGCGTGGAGCATATTAACGATGTAGTTCAGACGAATTCTGCTACCTCGGAGGAGTGTGCGGCGGCAAGTCAGGAAATGAGCGGGCAGGCAGTTGCGTTGAATGGTTTGATAGAGAAATTTCAGATTGCATCAGAAAAGTAGGAAGAAAGCGGAAAGGATGGTGCAGATGTGAAAAGCAGAAGAATAGGAATGACGTTTACAGGAGTTCTTTGTGCCCTGCTGCTTGGTGGCTGCTATGAACCGCTTGCCATTACAGATGCAGAGCTGGATATGGTGGCTGAATATGCAGCTGGAGTTTTGGTGGAGCACGGAACAAGAACGACAGAACAGCTGTTGAATCGTGAAGAACAGAATACCGCAATGCAGCTGTCAGCGACACCGACACCGCGTCCGACACCGGAAGCAGAGCCGACACTCGGAGCTGACAGGAAGGATGAGAGCGATGGTGACAGTACGGTAATAACGGAAGCACCAAAGCCGACACAGGCTCCGGAAAATACGGAGCTTACGATGCAGGATTTGACAAAGCTGATGGATAAAGAGGACTTTTTCTTCCGTTATACAGGGTTTCAGACGACAGAGGTATATCAGGGAGCCGGAGACTTGTTTGCCGTGGCAGATGAGGGAAAACAGCTGGTTGTATTAGAGTTTGAGGTGACAAATGAATCGGGCGGAAAGGCTACCCTTGAGATGAATAAGGGTGTGACGAAGGATTTTGTATATACGCTTCATTTCGGAAAAGCATCCGTAAAGCCAAGTCTTACACTCCTTCAGGAGGATTTGTATACCTCTTACAGAATGGAGTATGCAGCAGGTGAAACTAAAAAGGGAGTATTGGTTTTTGAGTGCCCGAAGGGAGAAGATGCTACAGACCTGTTGCTTACTATTTTGAGAAATACCAAGGAAAAAGAGGACGCTGTTTTGATTAATGTAAAATAATGTGGGGCTGCATGACGGCGGAGCTGTTTGCGTATCCGCAGGAACAAAATACCGTTTGTCATAGTATGACAAAAAATACGGGATACAGGGGAGAAGATATTTGATTTATTTCGCTGTTTGTAGTATACTGAAAATAATATAGAACTTACGATAAGGTGACCACCAGAAAAACGGAGGTAGCACGCATGGAAACGGGAATTTTATTAGAGAGTGGAACAAATGAGCTTGAAATTTTAGAGTTTCGTATAGGAAAAAATTCGTATGGCATTAATGTGGCGAAGATCAGAGAGATTCTTCCGTACAGTGAGTCAACACCGATTCCAAATTCACACCCGTGTATCGAAGGCATTTTTATGCCGCGCGATGAAATTATTACGATTGTGGATTTGGCAAAAAATCTGAATCTGCCGGCTTCTGAAAATCCAAAGAAGGATATGTATATCGTAACAAATTTTAACAGGCTGAATGTAGGCTTTCATGTGCATAGCATTGTTGGAATTACCCGCGTATCCTGGGCAGATATTTCCAAGCCGGACGCTACGTTAAGCGGGAATGGTGCCAGTGTTGCCACCGGCATTATTAAGCTGGACGGAAGATTGATAGTGATTCTTGACTTTGAAAAAATTGTTTCGGATATCAGTCCGGAAACAGGACTTAAGGTGTCTGATATCGAGAACCTTGGTCCGAGAGAGCGAAATGCAACTCCGATTTTGATTGCAGAGGATTCTGTGTTGCTTGGAAAGCTTATCTGTGACAGCATTTCCAAGGCAGGGTATACCAATGTTACCATGACGATGAATGGTCAGGAAGCATGGGATAAGCTGAATGAATATAAGAATGCCGGAAATCTGGATGAAAAGGTCAAGCTAGTCATTACGGATATTGAAATGCCGCAGATGGACGGACACCGTCTGACAAAGCTGATTAAAGATTCGGCGGCATTTTCCCATATTCCGGTAGTGATTTTTTCCTCGCTTGTAAACGAGGAAATGAGAAAGAAAGGTGAGGCACTGGGAGCTGATGCACAGCTTTCCAAGCCGGAAATCGGAAATCTTGTAGCAGAGATTGATAAAATATTATGGAACTAGGGGTTCAACCAGAGAGGTGCAGTAGATGGCTAGATGCAAACAGTGTGGTGCAGAGATTCCGGAGAATATGGAATATTGCGAGAAATGCGCTGATAAATTGAATACTGCAAAGGGTTCTGAGTCATATTTGGACAGCCTGCTGAATGCGGTTATGACAGAGGAGCCGGTAAACAGAGGGATTGCTTTTTCAAAACGGGAAGCAAGCTCTCCTGTTTCTGTGTCTCAAAAGGAAAAGAAAGAGCAGCCGGAGGAAAATACAAATCAGGAGGAGACTTCCTTTTCAGATTTTGACGATTACAGTATCTTTGATTTGGATGAATCAGAAGAAGAAATTGATCGAATATTGGCGGCTGATTTGCAGGATGCAGAGACGGAGCCGTTTGACTGGCTGATGGAAGAACAAGGCGCAGGGGAGACCGTGCCGGAAGCAGTGACAGAGGAAACAGAGGAGTTAGAAGAGATTCCGGAGACGGAAACAGCCGAAGAGAAACAGGAAACGGCGGCAGAAGAATTTAATGATTTTTCAGATTTGTATGCAGTGGAGGAACCGGCAGAAGCCATGCTGGAGCCGGCTGCAGAGCCGTTTTCAGAGGAAGAACCGGAAATATGGGAAGAAGCACAGGAAGCAGATGCCGGACTGGAGGCTTTGCTTTCCGGTCTGGATGAGCTGACGGAGGAGCCGGCTGCAGAAAAGGCAGAGGATGTGGCACCGGTTGCTGCAGAAGCTGCGGCAGGAATCGAGGATTTTGCAGATTTGTTTGAAAATCTGGGAGATAATGATAACAGCTTTTTTGAATTTGGCGCGGAACCGGAAGAAATAGAGGAATTTGCGGGGAGTCAGTTAAAAGACAGCGCACATATACCGGAGGAAGCGGCTGTCAAAGAGACGGGAGATAACGAAACTGCCTTAAGCGGCGAGAAAAAAAGAAACCGGAGTGGTTTTGCAGCTTTATTTCACAGACTGTTTGACAATGTCAAGGTGGATCCGTCGAAGATAAAGCGTGAGCCGACCAAGGAAGAGCTGGAGGAAAAGAAGAAGGCTGCAAAAGAGGCAAGAGAGCGTGCAAAGGAAGAAAAGGAAGCGCTGCTTGCGGAAAAGAAAGCGCAGGAGCAGAAAGAAAAAGCAGAGAAAAGAAGACTTGTGCTGGAGACAAAAGCTGAGAAAAAGGCCAGAAAGCTGGAGGAAGCGAAGCTTTTACTGGAAGAAATGGAGGGTACCCGTATCAATCGTGCAGGCGCATCCATCGTTTTTATCTTTTTTGCGATGATTGCGGTACTGGTCGTGGTGGGAACCAACATTTTTTCCTATTCTTTAAGTATTCGCAATGCCCGGTATGAGTTTGACAGAGATGAGTACACGCTTGCTTACAATGAAATTTTTGGTCTGGACATCAAGGATGAAGAGGAAGATATTGTACTGTATGATCGCATTATGACAGTAATGTATGTACAGAAGCAGTTAAATTCCTATTACAATTATTATGAAATGAAGGATTATCCGAAAGCGCTGGATTCCCTGCTTAAGGGGTTACAACGATATGAAAAGTATATTGATTTGGCAGTCGAACTTGACATAGAGAGCGATTTGGATTCTGTCCGGAGCAGTATTCTGGCAGAATTGGACGCAAGCTTTTTTATGTCAGAGCAGGAGGCCATGAATATTATTCAGTCAGATTCCCGCTTGGAATACAGTATGCTGGTGTATGATGCCGTGGATGAAATGAAGCTGGGGAATGATATAAAAGCGGAATAGTGCTTGCAAAGCGAATTAAAATAACATATACTGTTGTCGGGGCAGGTCCCCGACAGTAGTTTTTTTGGGAGGAAATATGATAGCGATTATCGATTACGATGCGGGTAACTTAAAGAGTGTGGAAAAGGCGCTGCTCCGTGTGGGCGGTGAGCCCGTAATAACGCGGGATGCGTCTGTTATTGCACAGGCGGATAAGGTG
>CAZCON010000100.1:0-5965 GCA_964500085.1 uncultured Lachnospiraceae bacterium | reverse complement strand
AGGCTGTCCCGTTCCTTTCTTATCTTTGTTATAATTTACAAGCAGAACCGCCACTAACACAATTGCTACCAGAACAATCACAATCGTTAATAAATCCGGTCCTTCCTTTTTTTTCTTTCTGTTCTTTTTCTTTCCCGTTGCCATTGCATTACCCTCCAGCTTCATCCTTTTTTACAGTTCTATACGCCATTTCAGTATATCATATTTTTCCCTTTTCCGCAATGGGACTTTCCGATGCTTTCGCACACCTTCTCAACACCTTCTCAGCATAATATTTCCTGTAAAGAAAAAAGGATGCCTGTTTCCGCACAATTGCGGTCAAGCATCCTCTTACCGGTCCGACACTTCTTCAGCTTAATGTGCTCCCCTTCTCAGCCGGAGTCATCCTGTCTGTCACTCCGCCCGCAGACTCACACATACCTTCATCGCGCCTTCCTTGCTTTCCAATCTACATTTCCCACCGTGGATAGGTTCGCACAGGCCTTACATTCTGTCTCCCTTTACCGTCTGTACCTTCAGCACATCCGTAAAGCCCTCCGAACCGGCTGCAATCACAACCCTGTCATCCTCCTTTACCAGACCGTAACGCTTTGCACATGCAACCGCATGATCAAACAGCACATTCGCATCCGGCTGATACAATGCGGTTACCGGATATACGCCCCAAGAAAGTGCCAGCTGGTGAAAGGTCTTTTCATTCGGCGTAGCCGCAATAATGGCCTGATTCGGGCGGAACTTGGACATCCGTCTTGCGGTGTAGCCGGACATCGTCACTGCGATAATTGCAGTAGCACCCACATCTCTTGCCGTGGTGCAGGCTGCGTCACAAATTGCATTGGTGGTATCGTTGGTATCGTTATCATACTGTACTCCGCGATAAATATCCATCTCAAAGGCATCCTTCTCCGCCTGCTGTGCGATTTTCGACATTACCTCCACAACCAGCTCCGGATGCTCTCCCGCAGCAGTCTCGCCGGAAAGCATAATTGCAGACGTACCGTCAAATACAGCATTTGCCACGTCCGTAATCTCCGCTCTCGTCGGCGTTGTGCTATGAATCATGGAATCCAGCATCTGTGTTGCGGTAATTACCATCTTACCGGCCTGATAGCACTTCTTAATAAACTTTTTCTGAAGACCCGGCAGCTTTTCATATTCAATTTCAACTCCCATGTCACCACGGGCAACCATAATACCGTCCGAATGCTCCAGAATTTCGTCAAAGTGCTCAACACCCTCAATGTTCTCAATCTTGGAAATAATCTTAATGTCGTAGCCGCCATAGTAATCCAGATAATTACGAATGCCTATGACATCTTCCTTGGAACGCACAAATGATGCCGCAACAAAATCAACATTCTGCTCGACACCAAAACGTAAATCTGCCTCATCCTGCTCGCTCATGTGCGGAAAATCCAGATGCACATTCGGCACATTGACTCCCTTATGATTGGAAATAATGCCGCCGGTAACTACCTCGCAAATAATGTCAGTATCCGTGGTTTCCTTCACTCGGAACAACAGCTTTCCGTCATCTACCAGAATCTGATTGCCCGGAACCAGCTGTCCCGGAAGCTTGCGATACGTAATGCTGACCTCGTTCTTTGTTCCCTCAACCTCTCTGCTGGTAAAGGTAAAGCTGTCACCGCTTCTCAATTCCTCGGAATTCTTCTTAAAGTTTCCAACCCGAATCTCCGGTCCCTTCGTATCCAGCATAATTGCAGCCGGCACCTTCAGCTCATCCCGCACCTTACGGAACAGCTCAATATTTGCCTTGTGATACTCATGCGTACCGTGGGAAAAGTTCAGTCGTGCAACATTCATTCCGTTTTTCAGCATCTGCGTCAGGGTTTCTTCATTGTTACACGCCGGACCCAGCGTACACACAATTTTGGTTTTTCTCATTCTCAGTCTCCTTCCACCATTCGGTATCCGACACCGACCTCTGTAAAAATATACTTCGGCTCTGCCGGATTTTTCTCGATTTTTCTTCGGATATTTGCCATATTTACCCGCAAAATCTGATTGTCCCCATTGGTATTTGGTCCCCAAATCTCACGAATGATAAAATCATACGTCAATACCTTTCCTGCGTACTTTCCGAGAAGGCTCACGATTTTAAATTCGTTCTGGGTCAGCGAAGCATCCTGCCCTTCGATATACACCCGGTACTTATCATAATCAATCACTAAATCTCCTGCAACAAATTTCCCGCTTTGTGCCACCTCACGGTTGGTTCCCGCCGCTCTCGTATGCCTGAGTGCCATACGGATACGTGCCAGAAGCTCTGCCGTTCCAAAAGGCTTTGTTATGTAATCGTCTGCACCCAAATCAAGTGCTTCCACCTTGTCCTTCTCATTTGTCCTCGCCGAAACCACAATCACCGGCAGAATGGACCACTCCCGCACCGCCTTCAATACGTCGATACCGTTCATATCCGGAAGCCCCAAATCCAGAATCACAATATCAGGACAGCAGGAGGTGATCAGGCTGTACGCCTCCTGACCTGTTCTTGCCGTAACTACATCATAATTGTTTGCAGCCAAAATTGCAACTATAAAATTACTAATACTTTTTTCATCCTCTACCACAAGTACCTTATTCTTCACCGGTATATCATCCCTCCTTCATTGGCAGTATAAACTCAAACGCTGCGCCTCCGGTCGTCCGGTTGTACGCTTTCATACTGCCGCCGTGTGCGGAAATAATGCTTTTACAGACAGAAAGGCCAATGCCCATGCTCCGTTTTCCATCTGCCATACTACTGTTCTCCCTATAAATACTTTCCTCTAGCAGCTTCGGCAGCATCTCCTCCGGAATGCCCTGCCCGTCGTCCCAGACACAAAATCTTATTTTTTCCTCTTCTACCCTTACCCTTAACAGAATCTCTGTCAGGCTTCCTCCGTGTAATACCGCGTTTTCCAGCAGGTTGCAAAGCACCTGCTCAATCAGCATGGCATCCATCGGTACAAAAATAAGCTTATCCGGCACCTCAATCTTAACCGGTGCATCCGGAAAACGCTTTTTAAATTTTGCGACTGCCTCTCCGGTAATTTCCTCCAACATTTCCGGAGCCTTTAATACCTTTGCTTCATTGGTATCAATTCTGGTTACCAGCAGAAGGTTTTCCACAACCCGAACCAGCCACTGGGCTTCCTCCCTGATGTCGGAAAGCAGGGACAGAATCTCATCCTCTGACAGCTTGTCATGGTTTTCCAGCACCGCCGAAGCAGCTCCCATAATGGAGGTAAGCGGTGTGCGAATATCGTGTGATACAGCCCGGAGAAGATTGCCTCGCATTTTCTCCTTTTCGATTTCCGCACGAATCTTCTCCTGCTGCTTAATCTGCGTAGTCAGCATACTGACCACGATTGACACCGAAAACATAACCAGAAACGTAAGCGGATATCCGCTTAACGTAAAATTTAACTTAAAATACGGATAGGTAAATATGTAATTTACCTCTACCACTGCAATCACAGAGGAAAGCAGTCCGTAAAAATAGCTTACCGTAAACCTTGAAATCAAAAGAATCGCCAGTACAAACATTAACGGTGAAAAGCTGTCCATGCTTTCTTCCGCACCGAGAATAAAGCAAATCACCGTGGCAAGTGCCAGAATCCCCACGGTAATCAGGGTGTCCCGCCATGTAATCTGTATCAATGGCTGTCTTGTTCGTCCCCTTGCCACAATATACTCCTTTCTCCGGCGTATGCCGTTTCCACAATGTCCTACTTTTACCGGATACACAGTATACCATACTTTCCCGTAAAATAGTCGTTAAGAATTCGCGTCTGTCGTCAAAAAAGCGTGAAATGTCACAAACACCGTAACATTTCACGCCCCGTTTCGTCATTTTTCTTCCGTTGTGCCGCTCGTCCGTTGCAGCAGATAGCGTATAAACTCCTCTGCATTTTTTTCGTGCTGGGAATTTCCGCAAATGGCAATCACTACCGGCTCCTCACAATACGGGCTTGTCTCTATCAGCTCCGTCACATAAATTCCATATGGTTCTTCACTTCCCTCGACCACAGTCCCATCGTCCTCCGTAACCGAGGCATAGCAGAACCGTTCAGAAACCTGCTCGTACAAATCCGTAGGAAGCTGCTCCGACAGGGGCTTCAGATACACCCCCGCATAGCCCCGCACCACCGATTCCGGCGCAATCAAAACATCAATCTCTCCGGCAAAGGAATGCGTCGTAAACTTCTGCCGTCCGGCTGTATCTGACGCATCAGAAATCCGCATGGAATTATCAAATAGCGTTTCCTGTGTTTCCGAATCCATTCCAAAATATTCCTCGAAGCCCTTCTGTAATGCCTCTGTTTCCGTATTTAATACCGCAGTATCCAGTATCGCCACATAAATCACCCGCTCCGGCTTTGGGCGAACCATCTCATACACGACATACACGCAAAACGCGCACACACAGACCAGAATAAAGGTCTTTAATAAGTAATATGCCTTAAAGTGCTCCCACTTTGCCCGGCCCCCCTTTAGCTCCTTCCATTTTGCACGGTCTGACTTTTCTTCCCGCTTCTGGTAAATGGAAGCCGAATCCTCCAGCACTGTTTTTTTATCCGAAATGTCCATTCCGTCACCTCGTTACCCTGTTTTGTCTGTAGAACAACGGCACCTTCAAATGTGCTGCTTTCTTTGTCTTTGCGGACAGTATAACATATTCGGGGCACAAAAGAAAGAAAGAATTTATAAACTTTCAAGAAACAATTCTAAATCTCTTCCTCCTCCGTTTCCGGAAACAGCTTCCGCAGCTTCAGCCAGAGCGGTCCCGTGATACAGATGGAGGAATATGCGCCACACACGATTCCCGCCATAAGCGGAATTGCAAATTCACGAATGGAATTCACTCCAAACACCACCAGCGCAGCTACCATGAAAAAGGTAGTCAGGGAGGTATAGATATTTCTTGTAAAGGTCTGGGTAATACTCTTATTCACGATTTCCTCAAAGGTTTCCTTCTTCAGTCGCTCCTTCAGGTTTTCACGAATGCGGTCAAAGACAACAATGGTCGCATTGATAGAATAACCTACGATTGTCAGCATACATGCAATAAAGGTATTTCCGACTGCAATTCTGCCTACCGAATACACCGCAAGCACCACTAAAACGTCATGGAGCAACGCAAGCACTGCACTGGTCGCAAATGCAAAATTAGAGAATCGGATCCAGATATAAATCAGCATTGCCACCGTTGCCACTGCCACCGCAAGCACCGCATCCCGCTTCATCTCGCCACTGACCGTTCCGCTGATGCTTACCACCTCAATCTCCTTCTCCGACACGCCATATTCTGTTACCCAGTACTGTGTCAGCGTATTCCGCTGTTCCTCCGTTATTTCCTGCATTTTTACCACAGCCGCGTTGGAATCACTGACTAAATTTACCGTCGCATCCTCTCCGATTGCATCCCAAACCGCTTTTTCCAGCTCTGCAATGGATGGGGTTTCTGTTTTCGGGAAGGTTACCGTCATCGACGTGCCACCCTTAAAGTCCAATCCGTATGCCAGTGCCTCTCCGCCGAAAACCTTTCCTACAATCAGTCCGATTATTCCTGTCAAAATCATCGCGCCGGAAATCAATATATACTTTTTCCCGTGCTTGGTAAAGTTGAAGGTTTTATACCCCTTTACCTCACCATACTGCTTCTCCTTGTCAAAGCCCAGCTCATAAAACGTATTTAATATATATTTTGTAACAAACATTGCCGTAAACATAGAAAGAATAATACCGAGAGCAAGCGTGGTTGCAAAGCCCTTAATCGTACCGGAGCCAAGCACATACAAAACCACAGCCGCAATCAGGGTTGTGATATTTCCGTCAAAAATTGCGGAAAAGGCCTTGGAAAAGCCAAGCTTAATCGCGCTGTTTACCGTTTTCCCTACGCCTATTTCCTCCTGAATACGGGAAAAAATAATTACGTTTGCATCTACCGCCATACCAATGG